>DASYCE010000010.1 GCA_036500345.1 Gemmatimonadales bacterium
TGCACCACTCAGTGCGCGCCAGATTGCGGCGCCTCCCAGCGCGCGCGGCCAGCCCACCATCAGGACCGATTGCAGCAACAATTCGTCCACCCACTCCGCAGGTGTTTCCGCCTCCCGAACGCTCTCCACCTGCCCTGCGAGGGATTGCTCGTCACCATGGGCGATGGCGGCCGCGAGGCCGATCAGTGCCGCGGTCGCCGCGTCGAGCGCCGGCGTATCAGACACGCTGCAGCGCTCCGCGCACTTCATAGCGACCGGTGACCGCGCCGCGCGTGTTGCGAATCTCGGGCGCTCGCCAACGCTCCAACGGCGCAAAATCCCACGAGCGCCCGCCGCCAAAAACCCCCACGACCTGTTCGAGGACCGCGACCAGCGCGAGCGGGGCCGATCGACTGTCGCCGTCTTCCACCTTGACGGCAATGCCCAGGCCCAACTCGGGAAGCGCTGCGCTGTAGACACCTTCGGCGCCAGTCTTGGCCATCACCCGGAGCGGCCAGGCTTCCATCAGCGTGGTATCGAGGCGTTCCGCGCCAGCGACCACATACGGCTCGTGCATCATCGCATCGCGAATGAGGACCGCTGCCGCGTCGCCGGCGATGGCAAGCTGCGCATAGGCGCGAGCCATGCCGCGCAGACTGAGCGCCACCGCAGCGGCGGTGCAGCCGTCGACTCCCCAGACAAGTTCATCGGTGGGCAAGGCCGACCATTCCGCTACGGTCGTCGCGACGCGCTGCTGCACCGGATGGGGAAAGGCCTCGTATCCGGCGGTCGGCCATTGATGCAAACGAGCCAGACCCAGCAGCGCGGCATGGTTGCCGGAACAGTTGCTCCAGAGTGGCGTGGCCTGGACCTCGTCACGGATCATCGTGTCCGCCAACGCCGGCCAGAGCGAGGGATGACCACCGCAGGCCAGGTCCGTCTCGCTGAGCCCGACTGCGGTAAGCCAGCGTGCCGCGATGGTGCGATGCATCGGCTCGGCGTTGTGAGAGCTGCAGGCGAGGGCCAGCATCTCGCGGTCGATACCAAAGCGCTCGACGCCGCCATCGGCCACCAGCGGATAGAGCTGGAATGGCTTGGACGCGGAGCGCCAGTACGTCACCAGATCGGGATTGCCAGCGCGAGCAAGGAGATGGCCATCGGCCGTCACGACCGCAGCCGAGACGTGGTGGATCGATTCGACCAACGGATCGCGGACCACCGCGATGGAGAGTTCAGCCATGCAGAGGCCGAAGATAACCGGCTACCTTCCGCCAATGCCGGACGTCCTCCACCCGCTCAGCCACGCGCGCCTGGTCGACCTGCTTTCACGCATGCGGCAGGTGCGCGTCGCGGTGCTCGGCGATGTCATGCTCGACCGCTACCTTCTCGGCGAGACCGATCGGATCTCGCCCGAGGCGCCGGTACCGGTGATCGCGCTCGAGGACGACATCTCGGTACCCGGCGGAGCCGCCAATGCCGCCGCGAATGTTGCCGCGACGGGCGCCACTCCCATGCTGGTCGGAGTCGTCGGCGACGACGCCGCGGCCCAGAGCCTCGTGGAGGCCATCGCAGCGCTCGGCATCGCCACCACCGGCCTGATCACCGTGCCCGGGCGACCGACCACTACCAAGACCCGCATCGTGGCGCGCGGCCAGCAGGTGGTCCGCCTGGATCGCGAAGTCACCAACTCGCTCGCCGATCGTTTCCGCGATGCGCTCCTGGTCGCTGGTACCGCAGCCCTCGCAGGGGCCCAGGCGCTCCTGATCGAGGACTACGACAAGGGCGTCCTCGACGCCGAGATCGCCGCTGTCATGATCGCAGCGGCGACGGAAAAGGGAATTCCGGTGGTGGTGGATCCCAAGGCGCGGAACTTCTTCGCCTACCCCGGAGCGACGGTTTTCAAGCCCAATATCCGCGAACTCGACGCTGCATTCGGCACGGCCTTCATGGGCGATGACAACGACCTCGAATCGGCCCGCGTGCGGCTGGGCGCCGAGCACCTGGTGGTCACGAGAGGAGCCGACGGCCTGTCGCTGGTATCCGCGGGTGGGGTCGTCCGGGAGACGCCCGCCGTTCCGCGGGCGGTCTTTGACGTCTCGGGTGCGGGAGATACGGTGGCTGCGTGGCTCGCCACCGCGCTCGCCGCGGGAGCCGGTGTCGGTGATTCCGCGTGGCTCGCCAACCTTGCCGCCAGCATTACCGTCGGGAAGAAAGGGACGGCGACGGTGTCGCCGATGGAGATCGAGGCGACGTGGATGATCGCCGCCGGAGAAGGCTAAGGCGAGTCCGACGAGAGTTTTCAACATCGGAGTTTTCAACATCGCGATCACGGGTGGGATAGCGGATCCCGTGAAAGTGAAAGCGACCGCGGCCCTGTGAGGGTCGCGGTCGCTTTCGTTCCCGTTCCGAGCCAGCCCGGGAGGCTCCACTCACTGACTGACTCGGCGACCCTACGCCACCCAGCGGGGTGGTTCGGACCGATGGGCGATGAGGGACTTGAACCCCCGGCCTCGCGCATGTGAGGCGCGCGCTCTAACCAGCTGAGCTAATCGCCCGCGCTCGCGGACCGGGATGATACCATGCTCCATCGTACCTAGCAACCGAATGGCCCCGGAGGGATTCGAACCCTCGACCGGCAGATTATGAGTCCGCTGCTCTAACCACCTGAGCTACGAGGCCGTTGGACCGGAATATCACCACGGAACGCCGAAAATCGTACCGCGATCTCGCCAGATGGACGAACGCGATCGCCCCTTGAGCCTTTGCTCATTTTTCCACATCCGCAGGATCAAGCTCGGGTGCCAGCCATCTGGCGATCGTCAAACCTGGGCATCAGCCCGGCGTGGGACGAGAATATTGGCCCAGCCATTCCTGATGAACGCCTTAGAAGAAACAAGATTAGATAAAGTCAGTAACTCATTGTCGTTCATAATAATACGATGAGACGTTCCATTGGATTGTTTTTCGCGATCTTCGCAACGTATACCCCCATCCCCCTGGAAAAGCGCGTCTTTTCAACAAATCAGCGGCTCGACGGGCCACGTACGCGTCGGTACAAATCGAGATGCGCATCAACCATTGCCTCCACGGTGAACCGCGCCTTTACCCGCTCCCTCCCTGCCCCGCCGAGGCGCTCCCGCAGTCGCGCGTCCCGGGCGAGGGTTCGCATTGCATCGGCCAAGGCCCCGACATCCCGGATCGGTACTTCGAGCCCGGTTCGGTCTGCCAGGTTGACCTCGCGCACCCCTGACGGGACCGCCGTCGTGATCACCGGGCGACCGGCCGCCATCGCCTCGAGGAGGACCATCCCGAACATCTCCTGGACGCTCACCGATGGGAGCACGAGGAAGTCGGCATCAGCCATTCGCCTAGGGAGGTCCTCGTCCGGGTATTCCCCCCACCACTTGACCCGGTCTTCGATCGCCAGCGCGCTGGAGAGGGTCCGGAGTCGATTCAGTTCGGGTCCCGACCCAACCACGTCGAGCCGAAGCTCAGGGACGAGCTCCAGGGCCCTGAGGAGAAAGTCGACCCCTTTGTACGGGACGAGCCGGCCGATGAAAAGCGCCCGCGGCGGGTTGCCAGGCGGCGGAGGCGGGACCAGCTCCCATCGCCTTTCGTCAATGCCGAACGGGATCACGGCTACCTTGTCCTCGAATCCCCGAAGCTCCGTTGAGAGTGCCAGATGCGCCTTGCTCGGCACGACGATCGCCTCGGCCCGCCAGAGGGCGTACTTCGACGGGATGCGGTACTTGAAGCCCGGGTAATCCGCATGCTGCGTGACAACCAGCGGCGCAAGCGAGGGCCGAAAGGCGTACGCCATGTCGGCAAGCGAGTTGGGGTGATGCAGGTGGATGACATCTGCGCGCTTCCATGCCGCGCGGATGTAGCCCGGCGCGAGCTCCTGTGACCCGACCGGCGCGAACGACCATGCGCGAGTCACCGACGCCCGCCGCCGCTGCCCCGGGCGCGGGTCTCCGAACGCTGTTACCGCCACGACTTCCGCTTCGTGGCCCCGCTCGGCGGCCCCTTCCGCGAGGCCTTGCACCACGCGCTCCATCCCGCCCGACCGGGGCCAGTAGTACTTCGCGAGATGCAGGATACGCATGGGGTGGAAGTTAGCGCCGACCTGTCCATCTTTGTCCCGTGCGCGTCCTCATTCTTTCGCCGTATTCAACGCCGCCAGCCATTCTTCGCTCGCTGGGAACTTCGGGCGTCGAAGTGATCGTCGCCGAGCCGTCGTCGCGGCCGTCAGAGCTCGATCAGTCCCAACTGGTCCGCATCGCGACGCGCGGCGATCTCGACAACCCTCTCGACCTGCGGTGGTCCCGCCGTGCGCTCCGCACTGCGGTGCGCGATATCGGTCCCGAGCTGCTGCATGTGGTGGGTGATCCATGGTCGCCGACGGCCGAGGCAGGCGCCGCGGCGGCGCGACAACTGAAGATCCCATACGTCGTCGTGGGAGTCTCGTCGATCGGCAAGCCCCGGGCGCTCGCATCGCGCTGGCAGGCCGACCGCGTCCGGGACGGGGCGGCGGCGCTGGCCGGCACCGTCCGCCCTGCGTTGGACCATCTGATGGAGGGTGGGATCGCCAGCGTTCCCACCGCGGTGATACCGCCCGGCGGCCTCCAGATTCCCGCTCCCTGGGAGCCGCGGCCGGATCCGCACCCGGTGGTGTTCTCGGTGGTCGGGCGGCTGGTGCCGGAACGCGGCGTCGACCTCGTCCTTGATGCCCTCAACGGCAATGTCGGCGAATGGCGCCTGCGCGTTGCGGGGACGGGACCGATCCACGAGTCACTGGAGCAGCAAGCGCAGCGGCTCGGGCTCTCATCGCGGATCGAATGGCTTGGCGCCGTGCCGCGCGACGACCTCGCGGCGATCTGGGCGTCGACCGATGTGGTCCTGGCGCCGTCACGCTCGACGCCGGACTGGGTTGAACCGAGCGGCCAAACCGTGATGAACGCGATGGCTCACGGCGTGGCCCCGGTGGTGAGTCGCTGTGGCGCCCTTCCCGACGTGGTGGCCGATGGAGGGATGATTGTCGAGGAGAATGATCTCCAGGCGCTGACCCGGGCGATCCAGGCATTCGTGGCGGAGCCGTGGCGCTGCAGGGCGGTCGGTACCGCGGCACGGCAGCGTGTGCTCGAGCAATACACCGACAGCGCCGTGGCCGATCGGATGCTTCAGCTGTGGCGGCGGGCGCTCATGCCCAAGGGGTAAACGACCGGCCGCTCAGACCTTGTGATATTCGCGATACCACTCGACAAATCGCGCCACGCCGACTTCGATCGGCGTCCCCGGGTGGAAGCCGCAATCGCGGACGAGATCGGAGACGTCGGCGCAGGTGGCCGGCACGTCGCCGGGCTGCATCGGCAGGAAACGTTTCTCCGCAGTCTTGCCCAGCGAGCGTTCCAGCGCGCCGATGAAATCCATCAGTTCAGCCGGTTCGTTGTTGCCGATGTTGTACAGCTGATACGGCGCGGAGCTCGTCGCCGGATCGGGATCATCACCTGACCAGTCGGGATCAGGACGCGCCACACGATCGGACGCCCGGATGACCCCTTCGACGATATCGTCGATGTAGGTGAAGTCGCGGCGCATCTTCCCGTGATTGAAGACGTCGATCGGCCGCCCCTCCAGTATTGCCCGTGTGAAGAGAAAGAGCGCCATGTCGGGGCGCCCCCATGGTCCGTACACGGTGAAGAAGCGCAGGCCGGTGACCGGAAGACGATAGAGATGCGCGTACGAGTGCGCCATCAATTCGTTCGCCTTCTTGGTCGCGGCGTAGAGCGACACCGGGTGATCGACGTTCTGGTGCACGGAGAACGGCATGTTGGTGTTCATGCCGTACACCGACGAGGTCGATGCGTAAGTGAGATGTTCGGCGCCGTGATGCCTACACCCTTCGATCACGTGCAGAAATCCCACCACATTGCTTGCGATGTAGGAGTGCGGGTGCGTCACCGAGTACCGCACCCCTGCCTGCGCAGCCAGATGGATCACCCGCGGAAATCGCTCTGCCGTGAAGAGCGATTCGACGGCCTCCCTGTCGGCGATATCGGCTTTCACGAAGCGGAAGGCTGCGTGCTGTGCGAGCCGGTCGAGCCGTGTCTGCTTCAGGGCGGGGTCGTAGTAGGGCGACAGATTGTCGAGTCCAACGACCTCATCGCCGCGTGCGAGGAGCCGCTCGCTGACATGGTACCCGATGAATCCGGCAGCGCCGGTGACCAGATGCTTCATGATGGTGTATCCGCCTCGAATGAATCGGTCTCACGCGTCCGGACGTCGAGCCCTTCGCGTCGCAACTGTTCGGCCCGCCACGGCTCGAGCCGGACGTCGACGGTGAGCTGCTGGCCATCGACCGATTGGCCGAGCACATCACCGACCCGGTGCAGGAAGCCGAGCCGCTTTCCATCGCTGGGATCCAGCAGGACCCGTACCACAGGACGGATCGCCTCGGCGCGGCCTCGAAGCTCCGCCTTGAGGGGCTGCAACCCGTCGGTTCGCATCGTGGTCGTGAAAATCGCCCCGGGATGGCGCGAGCGTGCCAGTTCGGCAAAGGCGACAGGATCGGGGAGTGCGTCGAGCTTGTTGAAGACCAGCAATGTCGGCCGTTCGGCGAGTCCCAATTCACCGAGTACCTCGTCGACCGTGCGCATGTGATCTTCCCATTCAGGATGTGACGCGTCCGCGACATGGAGGAGAATATCGGCCGTTCCGGCTTCCTCGAGCGTGGCGCGGAACGAGGCGACCAGGTGATGGGGGAGCTTGCGGATGAAACCGACCGTGTCGCTGACGCGGACGCGGAGGTTGTCGCCCAGATCGACCTCGCGGGTCAGCGTATCGAGCGTGGCGAACAGCCGGTCTTCGACGAAGATGTCGTGTTCGCCCGAGAGCGCGCGGAGTATGCTCGACTTGCCAGCATTGGTATAACCAACCAGCGCGGCGGAGAGGAGCGGCGTCCGCCCGGAGCGGATCGTCTCCCGATGCCGCGCCACCGCCTGCAGCTTCTCGCCGAGCAACGCGATCTTGTTGCGAATCATTCGGCGATCGGTTTCGAGCTGCGTCTCGCCGGGACCGCGCAAGCCGATGCCGCCGCGGGTGCGCGAGAGGTGGGTCCACATCCTGGTCAGGCGCGGCAGGAGGTACTTGAGCTGCGCGAGTTCCACCTGGAGCTTCGCCTCGGAACTGCGGGCGCGGGTCGAGAAGATGTCGAGAATGATCTCGGCTCGATCCATCACACGCGTGCCGAGAATCTCCTCCAGCGACTGTCCCTGCGCCGGCGTCAGCTCCTCGTCGAAGACGACGAGCGTCCCCTTCACCTGGGCGAGCAGGTCGCGGAGCTCCTCGACCTTCCCCTCACCGATCAGTGTCGCCGGGTTCCCCGAGGCAATTTGCTGCGTCAGCTGTCCGACGATGTCGGCGCCGGCGGTGTCGACGAGGCGGGCGAGTTCTTCGATATGCTCGGTGACCTTCTGGGCATCGGGCGAGCCCTTCCGCGGTGCGGCCACGATGACCACACGCTCGCGCGGCGGTGTCAATTCAATCATCCATGCTCTTTCCACCAGCGCAGGCGTTCGGCGATCCGTTTCTCATAGCCGAACGGGCCGGGTTCGTAAAATGACGCCTCAGCCACCGCGTCGGGAAGGTAGGTCTGCGGGATGTATCCGGTCGGTGAATTGTGGGCATACTGATACCCTTCGCCATAACCGAGATCCTTCATCAGCGCCGTCGGTGCATTGCGGATATGCAGTGGGACCGGAGCCGAAGGCGTGGCATCGGCGCGCTCGCGCGCCGCCGACCACGCCGTGTAGACGCGGTTCGATTTCGGCGCGGTTGCGAGATACACCGCAGCTTGCGCCAATGCGAGCTCTCCTTCGGGTGATCCGAGAAAGTGCCAGGCATCGCGTGCTGCGATGGCGATGGGGAGCGCCTGCGGATCGGCGAGGCCGATGTCCTCGCTGGCCATCCGCACCATTCGCCGGGCCACGAACATCGGATCCTCGCCGCCGGCGAGGATCCGCGCCAGCCAATAGAGCGTGGCCTGGGGATCGCTGCCACGCACGGCCTTGTGCAGCGCGGAGATCAGGTCGTAGTGCTGTTCGCGATCCTTGTCGAAGATCGGCACGCGACGGGCCAGCGTTTCGCGCACGACGCCGACATCGATGGTGCCGCGAAGACCGACGTGCTGCGCCGCTACCTCGAGCACGGAGAGGGCGCGCCGCGCGTCGCCATCGGAGATCTCCGCGAGGAGGTCCCGCGCGTCGGCGGGCATGTCGAGCACCAGCGCGCCAAGACCGCGCTCGCGGTCTTCGACCGCGCGATCGATCAGCTGCCGCAATTCGGCGGGGGCCAGCGCCGTCAGCACCCAGACCCGGCAGCGCGACAGCAGCGCACCGTTCAACTCGAACGACGGATTTTCGGTGGTCGCGCCGATCAGCGTGACGACGCCGCGCTCCACTGCGCCGAGGAAGGCATCCTGCTGCGCGCGGTTGAAGCGGTGGATCTCGTCGCAGAACAGGATCGTCCCACGACCAAGGCGCCGCCGGTCTTCGGCTTCCTTGAGGATCTCGCGCACCCGCACGACGCCCTCGGTGACAGCGCTGAATCCGACGAATTCTCGATCGGTGTAGTGCGCCACCAGTTGCGCGAGGGTCGTCTTGCCTGTCCCCGGAGGTCCCCAGAGGACCATGCTGCCGACATCACCGCGCCGAATGGCGTCGCCGAGCGGATGCCCGACATCGAGCAGCTCGTGCTGGCCGACGAACTCGTCAAGGGTGCGCGGGCGCATCCGCGCCGCCAACGGTTCCGGGGGCGTGAAGAGCCCCAGGGCGTCGCTCACCGCGACTCGCGTGCGAGGGCGATCAACCGTTCCCGGGTATTTCGCGCCGGATCGTCGAGGACGGCGTCGAGGAGCGCAGACAGTGCGTTGCCGATCGCAGGTCCGACCGGAATGCCGGCCGCCGCGAGATCGTCGCCGGTCACGGCGAGGTCGCCGCGCGCAGTCGGTTCGCCGCGAGCCCGGATCGCGTCGACCTCCGCGGGCCAGCGGTCTGCCGGCTCGCCGCGCCAGATCGCGAGAGTCCGGAGATCGTCTACTGCCGCACCGGTCTGCGCCATCCATCGCCGCACATCGCGAACGGTGTCACTTGCCGGGCGCTTCGGCCCGCGATCGATCGCCTCCGCCCGCCGGATTTCGGCGAGCGAACCTTTGAGCCGTCGCCACACTGGTGCGCTGGGCACGCAATAGAACGCCGTCACCAGGACCGGATCGCGAACGGCATCGACGAGATCTGGACTCGAGTCATCGTGCCGGGGAGACGGTGCGCATTCGGGGAGCCACACCGCCGCCACGCCGCTCGCCTCCCAGAGTTCGACCAACCGGTTCATCGTCCGCGCCGTGGCAATTCCCTTGACCCATTCCTCCCGGACCCGCTCCGCCGAGAGATGCGCGATGTCGGGAGCCTGCTCGCGCGCTGCCGCCCAGGTGCCGGGGTCGATGGTGAAATCGAATCGAGCGGCGAAACGCAGCCCGCGAAGGATGCGCAACCGATCCTCGCGGAAGCGCGATGCCGGATCGCCGACACAGCGGATGACACCGAGGGCAAGATCGGCGCGTCCGTCGAACGGATCACGCCATTCATGCCGCATCGGGTGATAGGCGATCGCGTTGACGGTGAAGTCGCGGCGGGCGAGGTCATCGTCGAGCGAGACGCCGAATTCGACCACCGCGTGCCGGCCATCGGTCCGCACGTCGCGGCGGAAGGTCGTGACCTCGTGCAGCACGCCGTCGTCGTCGAGGACACCGACCGTGCCGTGCTCGATCCCGATCGGGACCGTCCGGCGAAAGAGCGCGCGCACGTCGGTCGGCGAGGCGGCGGTCGCGATGTCGACGTCCTGCTGCAGATTGCCGAGCAGCGCATCGCGGATGGCACCGCCAACACACCAGGACTCGAATCCGGCGTCTTCGAGCGTGCGGAGAATCTCCAGCACCGGACCGGGGACCGGAATCTCCTTCGGGTCAGCAATCACCCGCAAAGCACGCTGCCGCCATTGACGTTCAGGACCTCGCCCGTGAGATGGCGCGCGAGGTCTGACAGGAGGAAGAGGATCGGACCGGCGACGTCTTCCGCCGAGGCGATCCGCTTGAGCGGAATCGCTGCCGCAATCTTCGCCTTCCCTTCTCCCGCGTACGGCCCCGCCGACATCTCGGTGTCGACCCAGCCGGGAGCGACGCAATTGACGGTGACATCGGGTGCGCATTCGATCGCGAGCGACTTGACCAGTGAGATCATGGCGCCCTTGCTCGCAGCATAATCCGCGTGAAATGCTTCCCCGCGCTGCCCCGCCGTGCTGCTCACCAGCACGACACGGCCGCCCGGCGCCATGATGCCGAGGGCGGCGCGCGTGGTGAGGAACACCGCGTCGAGATTGATGCGGAGCGTATCGTGCCAGCGTTCGGGCGCCATCGCCGACAGCGGCGTGTCCGCCACAGGCCAGACGCCGTGATTCGCGACGAAGGCATCGAGTCCGCCGAACGCGGCTTGCACCTCCGCGAATATCTGTGACACGCGTCCCGAATCTCCCAGATCGCCGCCACCGACATAGGCGCGCCGACCAAGAGCGCGCACCGAGCGTGCGACGGCCTCCGCATCGGCGCGCCGGGTGTTGTAGGTGATGCCAACGTCCGCCCCGGCCTTGGCACAGAGAAGTGCCGTCGCCCGGCCGATGCCGCGCGACGCACCTGTGATCATCACTCGCTTGCCGTTCAACGAAATCATCCACCATACTCCGAAGTAAGAATGCCGATGATCTGATGCTGGATTGCCAGGTGCAATTCCTGGACATGATTGACGCGATCGTCGCGGATGACAAATGGCAGCTCGACCCGGGACGCCAGCGCGCCGCCTGATCCGCCAAGAAATCCGACCGTCACGACGCCAAGCTGGCGAGCCGTTTCGACTGCCGCGACGCAGTTGGCGCTGTCGCCCGAGGTGGAATGCACGACCAGCAGGTCGCCGCGCCGCGCCAGCGCGGCGATCTGCCGGGCGAAGACCTGCTCGTAACCGAAGTCGTTGGCGGCAGCGGTCAGAATCGACGTGTCGGTCGTCAGCGCGATCGCACGAAGCGGCTGCTGTGCACCGCGGCGATAGCGCACCACGTATTCCGCCGCGAGGTGTTGGGCATCGGCCGCCGAGCCGCCGTTTCCGGCAAAGAAAAGTGTTCCGCCGGAGGCGAGCGTGCGACGGATCGCGTCGACGATCGGGTCGAGTGACGCCAGATTCGCCGCCACGTCGTGCGCCAGCGAGGCGAGGGCCTGCAGTCCCGACGCAATCCGCGCGCTGTCGGTCATTCCGAACCGAACAGTCGGCGGACGGACCGCCACATCGAACGCTTCATCGGCAAGGGATCCACCTCGTAGATGGCAAGATCGTCGAGAATCGCCCGCGGGTTGGTGTCGAGCAGGAGTGCTGCCTGATCGGCGCCATCCTGGTCGGCGAGCCAGTCGAGGGCGGTGGCAACGTTGCGCGTGTCGCCATGATTGTCGGCGGCCAGAATATCGGCGAGCCCCGCCTGGACCAGGTCGCGCGCCCGATCGCCGCGTGATCGCGGCAGCGTGACCGTGGTCGCATCGACCTGGATCACCGTGCCGAGATTTCGCCACGCGCGGACGGTCTCCACTGAACACGACGAATACCGCTCCGGATGGGCGAGGATCGGGACCAGCCCGACCTTGATCACTTCCATCAGTGCCCGCCCGACGATCTCGGCCGGAACCATCCGCGCAAATTCCACCAGCAGATACCGCGAACCGGCCACGGTGAGTTTCCGCTCGGCCGCAGCACCGGGGAGTGGCCGATCAAGCATGACCTCCGCCCCGCGATGCACCGCGATTCCCTCGGGAAGCTGCGCCGTGAGCGTCGTCCACGCCGCCTCGTAGTTCTCCGGCCATCCCAGCGCCACATTCGACGCCAGAATGTGCGGGGTGCAGGCCACGTCGGTAATTCCCTTTGCCACAAAGCTGCGCAGCACGCCGATCGATTGCTCGACGGTGCGCGAGCCATCGTCCACGCCGGGAAGCACGTGTGAGTGGAGATCGATCACGCGGCGATGCTCGCCTGGCGAAGGGCCGCGGCGGTCGCGCCGAGCGTCGCGGGACTCGCTTCGGCTGCCGCAAGGAGCGCCAGCGTGATCAATGCGTCGGCGGCGAGGAGATCAAGCGCGGCAGCTCGGTCTGCGCCGCCGCTCGTCGCGGCGCGCAACGCATCGGTTCCCGCGGTCGACAGCTGTCGTACCAGATCGCTGCCGCCTGCCGCCGCGGCAAAATAGGATGCGGCGCGGTCGCGAAGCTTTGACGGCGCACCGTTGGTGCGCGCCGTGAACCATGTCGCCGCCTCCCGTCGCGTCACCGCTGCATCCACTCGCGGACGATCGCCGGGAATTCGGCTGTGGCAACCGCTTCGACGCTCGGCACACCGAGTGATCCGCTGGCAAAGGTGGGTCGGCCGCCCCCGCGACCACCGAACCGGCTGGTGACGAGCTTGACGAAGGCATTGGCATCTCGGCCGGAGCTCGCCAGGTCGTCGGTCACGGCGACGGCAATCGCCGTCGGCACCATCGGGTTGAAGAGCACGAGGATCGACGACGTCTTGCGCTCGCCGCGAAAATCATCCGCGATGGCGCCGAGTTGCGCGCGCTCTTCCGCCACGGTCGGGGCGACAACGAGCGTGACGCCGCCGGCGTCGAACTGCCGTCCCTCGGCGTTGCCGCCTTCGCGAATCGCTTCCGCGAGCCGTGCCTCGAGGGCGTCGCGTTCGGCGACCAATGCCTCCAGGCGGCGCTCCAGCTGATCGGGGTGCGATCGCAGCGAGCCTGCGATCGTCGCGATGCGGCGATCGAGTTCCTTCACGCCGCCGTACGCGCCCCGCCCGCTGGTCGCCTCGATCCGTCGCACCCCCGCGGCAACTCCGCCCTGCCCGGTGAATCGGAAGAGACCGATCTGCCCCGCGCTCCGGACGTGGGTACCGCCGCACAACTCGATCGAATCACCGATCTGCACCACGCGCACCACGTCGCCGTACTTATCCGCAAAGAATGCCATGGCGCCAAGCCTGAGCGCCTGGTCGATCGGCAATTCGCGGGTCGACGTTTCGGCGTTCGCCAGAATCAACTCGTTTACTGCCCCTTCGATCTCGGCGAGCTGCGCCGCGTCGATCGGCGCGTGATGCGAAAAGTCGAAGCGCAGCCGGCCCGGTTCCACCAGCGAGCCCTGCTGCCGTACGTGCGCGCCGAGAGCACGCCGCAACGCCATGTGGACGAGGTGTGTCGCCGAATGGTTCCGTTCGATGTCGCGACGTCGGGCTTCGTCGACGGTGGCCCGCACCGGGCCGTGGCCGAACTGTCCCTGCATCGTTCCGACGAGACGATTGCCGCGATCGGGATCCTTGATCACATCAGTGACGGTGAAGGTCCATCCGTCACCATGTACCGTGCCGAGATCGCTCACCTGACCGCCGCCGGCCGCATAGAACGGATTGTCCCGGAGTACCAGCAGATCGCCGGCGTGCGAGTGTCCGAGCAGCTTGGTCTCGACGTCGGTATCGGAGTAACCGACAAATCGTTGCGCGCCGCCATGCCAATGCATCGCACCGGTCTCGCCGTGCGTCGCATCACTCGAGCGAGTCGCGACATGACGCGCCGCGCGGCTTCGCTCCCGCTGTTCCTCCATCGCACGGTCGAAGCTGGCGACATCAACCGTCATTCCCCAGTCGGCGAGGATCAACTCGGTGAGATCGATCGGAAAGCCGTAGGTGTCGAACAGCTTGAACGCCTCTTCACCGCTGACTTCCGCTCCGCCCTGCTGCTGGCGAATCGATTCGAGCCGCGAAAGCCCCGCGTCGATCGTCCCGTAGAAATTTTCTTCCTCACGCTGGACGATCCCGACGATCCGGCCCTCCTCCGGCACGAGCGCGGGGTACGCGTCCGCCATCAGCCGGATGACCGTCGGCACGAGTTCGGCGAGCGTCGGCTCTTTTCGTCCGAGCAACCATGCGTGCCGCACGGCGCGGCGCAGGATGCGGCGGAGGACGAATCCGCGTCCTTCGTTGCTCGGGTAGACACCGTCAAGGAGAAGAAAGGTCACCGCTCGCGCATGGTCGGCGAGGACGCGGAACGAGATGCCGCTCCCCTGCGGTCCCATCGGATACGGTTTGCCGACCAGTTCGGCCACCCGCTCAATCAGCGGCATGAAAAGGTCGGTGTGGAAGTTATCGTCCCTCCCCTGCATCACTGCTGCGATCCGCTCGAGTCCTGCGCCGGTGTCGACGCTCGGCTTGGGGAGCGGCGTCAGGGTGCCGTCGGCCGAGCGATCGAACTGCATGAAGACCAGGTTCCAGATCTCGAGGAAGCGACCTGACTCGGCCTGTGCCTCAAATTCCTCCGTGGACAAGCGTGCCGACGGCGTGCCGGGCGTCCACTCCAAATCGACGAAGATCTCGGAGCACGGACCGCACGGTCCGGTATCGCCCATCTGCCAGAAGTTGTCTGCGTCGCCGAGGCCGAAGATGCGCTCGTTGCCAAGGCCGGCGATCTCGCGCCAGAGTGCCCGCGCCTCGTCGTCGGAATGATGCACCGTCACCTGCAACCGGTCGGCCGGAATGCCGAGCCACTCCGATGAGGTCACGAATTCCCAGGCAAAGGCGATCGCGTCGCGCTTGAAGTAGTCGCCGAACGAGAAATTGCCCAGCATCTCGAAGAAGGTGTGATGCCGGCGCGTCAGTCCCACCTGCTCCAGATCGTTGTGCTTGCCGCCGGCGCGCACGCATTTCTGGCAGGTGGTTGCGCGGACGTAAGGACGCGGATCCTGGCCGAGGAAGGTGCGCTTGAATTGCACCATCCCCGCGTTGGTGAAGAGGAGCGTCGGGTCATCCGCAGGGACGAGCGATGACGAGGGAACCTCGGTATGCCCCCGCGCCACGAAGAAGTCGAGGAACCTGTGCCGAATCACTGATGATTGCATCAGCCTAATCTATCGGGACCGCCCCTTTCCCAGCGCCTCGTCGACCAGCGAATTCGCCTCGGCACCGCGGTATCCGCGGCGCCCGAGAAAGGCGAGGAGGCGCCGCCGGCGCGCATCGACCGGGAGGTCGCCGAGGGAGCGGACGCGCCGCGCCAGCAATTCGCGAGGACGAGCGAGCGGATCCTCCTCCCCGGTGTCGAGTTCGGCGATCGCCTGGTCAATGACACTCCTTGCCACCCCGAGCCGGGCGAGGTCGTAGCGAAGCCGCACCGGGCCGCGACCGCGTTCACTCCGGCTTGCGATATAGGCCCGGGCGTGCGCCAGGTCATCAAGAAGGCCGAGCGCCTCGAGCCGCTCCAGGGCAGGCGTGATCGCCCCGGGGGCGTGACCTTTCCGCTCCAGCTTCGCCGCCAGTTCGCCGCGTCCGTGCGAGCGTCGTTCCAGTGCCCGGAGCGCGGCACGAAAGGCACCCTCTTCATCCGCCGCGGCGTTGAGGTGGTCGATCGCGCCGCTGGGAATCGGTTTCCCCGCCTCCAGCTTGAGCGTATCGACCACCTCGGCCGGCACCGTCCATACCGGCCGCCCGTCCACGATGACCCGCGTGCTCCCCGGACGGCGCGGGTCGTGGAGCAGCCCTTCGATGATCACTCAGCGTCGTCCTCTTCGGGCGGGGTACCTGCGCCCGCCGCGGCGAGAACGCCGAGCGAGTCGCGCACCTTCGCTTCGACCTCCGCGAGGAGTGACACATTGTCCTTGAGGAAGAGTTTGGCGTTCTCGCGCCCCTGACCGATCCGCTGGTCGCCGTAGGAGTACCACGCGCCGGACTTCTGGATGATCCCCGCTTCACTGGCGAGATCGACGACCAGCCCGGTGTGCGAGATCCCTTCGTCGAACATCACATCGAACTCGGCCTGCTTGAACGGCGGGGCCACCTTGTTCTTGACCACTTTCACCCGCACATGCGATCCGATCACCGCCTCGCGCTCCTTGACCGGACCGATCCGGCGGATGTCGAGCCGGAGTGATGCGTAGAACTTGAGCGCCTTGCCGCCGGTCGTCGTCTCGGGATTGCCGAACATCACGCCGATCTTCTCACGCAGTTGGTTGATGAAGACGACGGCACAGTTGGTTCGGTTGATCGCGCCGGCGAGCTTGCGCAGCGCCTGGCTCATCAGGCGCGCCTGAAGCCCCATGTGCGAGTCTCCCATCTCGCCCTCGATCTCGGCCTTGGGGACCAGTGCCGCGACCGAATCGACGACCACGAGATCAACCGCACCCGATCGCACCAGGATCTCGACGATTTCGAGCGCCTGCTCGCCGGTATCGGGCTGCGAGACCAGCAGGTCTTCAACGTTGACGCCGAGACGCTTGGCGTAGTCGATGTCGAGCGCGTGCTCTGCGTCGACGAAGGCTGCCACGCCGCCGGCACGCTGCACGTTGGCGACAAGGTGAAGGCAGAGGGTCGTCTTGCCGCTCGATTCGGGACCGTAGATCTCGGTGATCCGGCCTCGCGGGATCCCTCCAATGCCGGTCGCGGCGTCGAGGTTGATGGCGCCAGTCGATATCGCGGCGATCCTGACCCGCGGCCGGTCGGCTCCCATGCGCATGATGGCCCCTCGGCCGATCTGCTTCTCGATCTGGGAGATGGCCAGGTTGAGCGCCTTGCGCTTGTCGGCATCGAGACGCGATTCGTCGGTGGTGGGCATCGATGGTACCTCAGGCTGGTGGTTTTGGTGAATCATAGATTGACTGATTTCGCTCCACAAACAACGATACAACCGAAAATCATCCGAAACAAGTGGTACTTAGTGTAGTGTTTTGCTCCACTTTTTATCTACTCCAGCCGGGCCGCCATGCATCCGGTATGTGCCGAACCGCGGATTGGCCGTTCATCGCGAACCGGACTGACACCACGTCGAATCGGTATTGATCTCCGACGCGGCCATGCCGAACGAGCCATGCCCAGGCGACGCGCTCGATGGTGGCGCGCTTGGCGGCAACGACCGCTTCCTCCCCCGCACCGCATCGCAATGAGCGCCGGGATTTCACCTCAACGAATGCCACGAGACTTCCCTGGCGAACGATCAGGTCGAGGTCGTGCCGGCCCAGCCGGAATCGGTGCGCAACGACCCGCCAGCCGCGAGCGATGAACCACTCACCGACGAGTTGCTCGGCGTCGTGACCATCGACGTGTCGTTGGTCGGTCCATTGCTCGGGTGGAATGCGCGGTGTCGGCACGCGCGAACAATGGGCTGCTGCTTTCGATCTGTCGAAACATCCTCACGCAGAGGTGGAACTATTTCGCGCGAGCGATCGTGGATCGATCGCGCCGCGTTCAGGGCGCGTCAGGCGTATTCGTCGAGTTGCCCCAGTCCCACCATTACATCGCGTGGCTTCGATCCGTTGGGCGGACCGAGAATACCGGCATCGTGGAGTTGATCGATGATCCGGGCAGCGCGTCCATAGCCGACACCAAGGCGACGCTGCAGGAGCGACGTCGACCCGCCTTGATGCTGGATGCACAGCTCGGCCGCCTGACGGAAGAGTGCGTCACGTGCGTCGCCCGACCCGCCATCTTCGCCACTCCCGTTCGCTCCGTCGGCCACCTCGAGTTCGTCGAAGATGTTGGGCTCCGCCGCCGCGTTGACGCCAGCCCGCCCGCGGTGCCACTCCATCAGCTTTTCCGTTTCCTCGGTGGAGATGTACGCCCCCTGCACCCGGTTCGGCTCGTTGCGACCC
Organism: Gemmatimonadales bacterium; assembly: GCA_036500345.1. Taxonomy (NCBI): domain Bacteria; kingdom Pseudomonadati; phylum Gemmatimonadota; class Gemmatimonadia; order Gemmatimonadales; species Gemmatimonadales bacterium. The sequence continues at coordinate 17,735 of DASYCE010000010.1, forward strand.
GGCGGCAGGAAGAGCATGTCGCCGTTGCCGAGGAGCGCCTCCGCACCGTTCTGGTCGAGAATGGTGCGGGAATCGACCTTGCTCGCGACGCGGAACGCGATGCGACTCGGGAAGTTCGCCTTGATCAGCCCGGTCAGCACGTTCACACTCGGCCGCTGTGTCGCGAGGATCAGGTGGATTCCGATGGCGCGTGACTTCTGCGCCAGGATGGCGAGCGGCGTTTCGACCTCGCCCTGCACTGTCATCATCAGGTCGGCGAGTTCGTCAACGATCAGCACGATCATCGGCAACGGACCGTCGGTGTACTCCTCTTTCCATTCGTACGGCGGCGTGTCGGGCGCTTCCTCGTTGACCGTGGTCAACGTCGGCTTGGCGCTCTTCGGATTCCGGAGCGGCTTGCCGTCGGCGAGTTTGCGATTGAATTCGGAGAGCTGGCGCACGCCGTTCTCGTGCAGCAATGCGTAGCGGCGATTCATTTCACCGACCGCCCACTTGAGGACCTTCGCCGCCTTGTGATTGTCGGTCACGACTTCGTTGCGCAGGTGCGGGAGCCCGTTGTACATCGACAACTCGACCATCTTCGGGTCGATCATCAACAACCGGAGCTGGGTGGCGGTGTACTGGTAGATCAGCGACGTGATGATGGTGTTGATCGCCACCGATTTCCCCGATCCGGTGGCACCTGCGACGAGGAGATGCGGCATCCGGGCCAGATCGGCGATGACCGGCTTCCCCTCGACGTCCCGCCCCAGTGCGATCGGCAGCATCGCCGTGGTCGACCGCCACTCATCGCTCTCGAGGAGTTCGCGGATCGTCACCATCCGCGGCGACGGATTGGGAATCTCAACACCGACTGCGCCACGGCCCGGGATCGGAGCCGCACGCAGCGACGCCGCGCGCATCGTGATCGCGAGGTCGTCTGCGAGCGCGATGATTCGCCCTGCCTTCACCCCTTCGGCGGGGACGACTTCGAACTGCGTTACCGTCGGTCCCGACGTGAAGCCGGCGAGCGTACCGTCGACCTTGAACGTCTTGAGGGTGCTGAGGAGTTTCTCGCCAAGACGCTGCAGCTCCGCCTGGTCGGCGTCAACGTTGGTCCCTCGCGGTGCGGTCAGCAGATCGATCGGCGGCAACGCGTCCTCCTGCCGGCGGGGACGCGGCGGGATCGCATCCTCGATGTCGAGCTGCTCCACGGCACGGCGTTTGGCACGCTTCGACGGGCCCGAAAAAAGATCGGCCTGCGCGACCGGTGCGTCCTGGATGGGCGGCTCTTCCGCTGGTTCGGACGGCGTGGGACGCAACGATGGCGCCGCTTTCCACGGGGCAGGAGTGGTGACGGCCGCGCCGGCCTCCAGTCGCTGCAGCGGGTGCCACGCCAGGGTGCCGAGGGTGACTGCCGTCAATCCGACGAATCCCGCGAGCAATCCACCCGCCACGCCGATCAGGTCGAGGGCGGAACGCGCCAGGAATCCGGGAAACCACCCGGTGAGCAGCTCGGGCCACGGCCATTGCGCCGTCGGCGGATCGAAGGAAGAACGTTCGACGCGGGCGAGGACGCCGATCACGTACGGCACCAGGATCGCCAGTCCCACGACCAGGATCGCCGCGCGCTTCATGTCGAGGCGCGGCAGGCGTTCAAACCCGGCCATCCCGATCAGCAGGCCAAGGAGCGGCGCGCCGATCGCGCCAAGACCGAACATGCTCCAGAGCCCCGGGCCCAGCACCCTGCCGAACGGACCGGTGATGTTGAACGGCAGCAATGTGAGCGCCAGGAAGACGCCGATCACCAGCGCGACCACCGCGCCGAACCGCCGCCCGTGTTCGCGCATCATCCGTTCACCGCGGCGTCTGCGGCGAGCGTGATCCTCCGGTCGTGGAAGATCGGCAGGACCGGAAACGCGTCGATCGTCGCGGCGAGTTCGACATCGGCGCGAAAACCAACAGCGGTCAGTTCGCGCCCGGCTCGCGAGAGCGACAGGACTCGTTCGGTGCGGTCACGGTAGCGGCTCACCAGGTCCACCGACACGAGCGCGGCGTCGTTGAGTCCCTTGCGGCGGCGCCGTCCGCCGAGGGCCCGCGTTGCGAGGCAGCCCGCGATGTAGGCATCGTCGAGGCCGAAGCCGTTGGGGCGGCCGGCGCAGAGGATCAGGAGATCTCCGTCGCGGTCAAGCGTGCGCTGCGCAAATTCGCCGGCGCGCGTGAGGTTCACCGCAGCGGCAACCGCGACCGCCCGCGCCCCCGCCGTGGCGAGCAGCGCATTCGTCCCGTTGGTCGTTGTCATCACGACGGTCTTGCCTCGCACGGCTTCCGGCGTCATTTCGCCGGGAGAGTTGCCCAGCGGAAATCCGGGGATTCGTACCATGTTGCGCTCGCCGGCCAGGACGACGTCGCTCGGACCGAGCGCCTGCTCGAGGCGAGTCGCTTCGGCGGTGTCGGCCGCCGCGATCACGGCACGCGCGCCATGATGCAGTGCGGCGCAGATCGTTGATGTGGCGCGCAGGACGTCGACCACCAGGACCGTGCGATCCGACACCTCACCCGCCGCGAGCTCGCGCGGCGAGAAGACGACATCGAGCTTCATGAGGCGTGCGACTCGGCCAGTGCGCCGTGCGAACGATCCTGGTGCGTCTCGAGATGCTCGGGCCGAAGCAGGTGCGACTCGCGCTCGAGGAACTTGGTGTCGATGTTGCCGGCCACGAAATCGGGATGCCGAATGACGCGCGCCAGGAACGGAATCGTCGTCTTCACCCCTTCCAGGATGAACGAGTCGAGCGCCTGTCCCAGACGGGCCAGCGCCTCCGCACGATCACGTCCATGCACGATCAGTTTGGCGAGGAGCGAGTCGTAGTACGGCGGGACGGTGTAACCAGCGTAGACGTGGGTATCGACGCGGACGCCGGGGCCGCCAGGCGGGTGGTACGCCGTGATCAGCCCGGGACACGGCTGGAAGTTGCGATACGGATCTTCGGCGTTGATCCGGACTTCGATCGCATGCCCCACCAGCGGCGTGACGCCGAAGGAGAGCGGCTGACCCGCCGCGACGCGGATCTGCTCCTTGACCAGATCGTGTCCGGTCACCATTTCGGTGACGGGGTGTTCGACCTGGATGCGGGTGTTCATCTCCATGAAATAGAACGATCCGTCGGCGTCGAGCAGGAACTCGATGGTCCCGGCGCCCGTGTAGCCGATCGCGGCGGCAAGTCCCACGGCCGCAGAGCCCATCCGCTCGCGCAGCTCGGGCGTCAGCGCGGGTGATGGTGACTCTTCGATCAGCTTTTGATGACGGCGCTGCACCGAACAATCGCGTTCACCGAGATGGATCACCGTGCCGTGCTGGTCGCCGAGCACCTGGATCTCGACGTGACGCGGCTTGGCGAGATACTTCTCGACGTAAACGTCGCCGTTGCCGAACGCCGACAATGCTTCGTTCTGCGCCAGCGAAAACAGCTGCGCGAACTGCTCGGCGTCATGCGCGATCCGCATTCCCTTGCCGCCACCACCGGCGGTCGCCTTGATGATGACCGGGAAGCCGATCCCTTCTGCGATGCCGATCGCCTCGTCGGCGTCCTTGAGGACCCCGGCTGATCCCGGCACCGTCGGCACGCCGGCGTCGCCGGCGAGACGGCGGGCGGAGGCCTTGTCGCCCATCGAGCGGATCTGATCGCCGGTCGGCCCGATGAAGACGATGTTCGACGCGCGACAGGTGTCGGCGAATTCCGCATTCTCGGCAAGAAAGCCGTAGCCGGGGTGAATCGCATCCGCGCCGGTGACCTCTGCGGCGGCAATGAGCGACGGGATCCGCAGGTACGACATGCGGCCCGGCGGCGGACCGATGCAGACGTCATCGTCGGCAAAACGGACGTGCAGCGACTCGCGGTCGGCTTCGCTGTAGACCGCGACAGTCTTGATCCCCAGTTCGCGGCATGCGCGAATCACCCGCAGCGCAATTTCGCCGCGGTTGGCGATCATCACCTTGCGGAACATCAGCGGCGGTCTCCGCTCGTCAGGTCGGAGAAGGTGCGATCGGAGGTACCGCTCACGCCGGAGGCCCGCAGGGCGAACTCGCTCGGATGCGTCGCGTTGAACACCGCATCGTCGTACGTGATGACGCCGTCCTGGTACCAGCGCATCAGCGACTGGTCGAACGATTGCATGCCGTAGTTCATCCCGCCTTCGTTGATCAGGTCGGGAATGTTGAGTGATTTCTGGGTGTCGCGGATGTTCTCGGCGACCGCCGCCGTGTTGATCAGCACTTCGACGGCGGGAATGCGCCCCTTGGCATCGGCACGCGGAACCAGCCGCATCGAGACGACGGCGCCGAGCGCGGTCGAGAGGAGCATGCGCATTTCAGTGTGCTGGTGCGGCGGATAGAACGACAACACGCGCGAGATCGTCTGGGTCGCGTCGGTGGTGTGAATGGTGGAGAGGACCAGGTGCCCGGTATCTGCAGCCTTGATCGCGGTGTCCATCGTCTCCATGTCGCGAATTTCGCCGATGAGGATCACGTCCGGGTCCTGGCGCAGTACGTGTTTCAGTGCGTCCCCGAACGACACCGTGTCGCTGCCGATTTCGCGTTGCGACACGCTCGACAACTGGTCGCGGTGAAGGAACTCGATCGGATCTTCGATGGTGATGATGTTGGCGCGACGGTTCCGGTTGATGTGATCGATCATCGCCGCCAGCGCGGTCGACTTGCCGCTGCCGGTGATCCCGGTGACCAGCACCAAGCCGCGGGGCTTGAGCGAAATCTCTTCGAGCACCGCCGGGAGGAGCAATTCGCGAATCGTCCGCACCTCGTAGGGAATCGCGCGAAAGGCGAACGCGATGCTGCCGCGCTGGAGATAGACGTTGGTCCGGAAACGGCCGATCCCCGGGACGCCGATGCCGAAATCGGATTCCTTGACTTCACCGAACTCGCGCAACTGGCGCGGGGTCATCAGTGATTCGGCGAGCGCCTTGAGCTCATCGGCCTTGATCTGCGGCATGGAGAGCGCGTGCAGCTGGCCGTTGACGCGAATCGTCGGCGGGCGGCCCCCCTTGAGCAGCAGGTCGGACGCACCGCGCTGGATCATCTCGACGATGACCTGCCGGAAATGGAATCCCCCCGGATTCACGTCGCCGGTGAGGACGTCGCTCCCGGGTCCCCCGATTTCGTCAGCCATTGGGATCCACCCGGAAGAGCACCTGTCCGTATTCGACCGGCGAAGTGTCGTCCACCAGGACTTCACGCACCACGCCTGTGACCTCGGCCTCGATCTCGTTCATGATCTTCATCGCTTCGATGATGCACACCGTCTGCCCGGAGGAGACCCGCGAGCCGACGCGAACGTACGGCTCCGCGCCCGGTTCCGGCTGGGCGTAGAACGTCCCGACCATCGGCGACCGCACCTCCTTCAAGGTGCTCGCCGCCGGCGTCGGTGCCGCGGCAGCCGGCGCACCCTCGGCGCCCGGTGCCGCCTGTGGTGCCGACGGCGCAGCGACGAATTGCTGCGGCATCGCCGCGACCGCCGGTCCGCCCTGATTGGTGCGCGTGATCACGACGCCGGTGCCGAAGAACCCCTTGAGTTCGATCGACCCGATTTCGGGACGCTCCCGCAGCAAGTGCGCGAGGCGCCGAACGTCGCGGAAATCGATCCCCTTGAGCCCCGGGATCTGCTCGATGGCTCGCGCCAGTTCCTGCATTTCTTCTGGCGTCATACGCGTGTCAGGTATTTGTCTTCGCGGCGGTCGACCCGGATGGTCGTGCCCCGTTCGATGTACAGCGGGACCTGGACGACCGCGCCGGTTTCGAGCCGCGCTGGCTTGGTCCCGCCGGTGGCCGTATCCCCGCGAATTCCCGGATCAGTCTCCACGATCTCGAGCTCCACGAAATTGGGTAGGTCAACGAGAATCACCTGCTCGTCATGCACCAGGCCGGTGCACTCCATCCCTTCCTTCAGGTACTTCAGCTGGTCGGCGCCGATCAATGTTGCAGTAAGCATGACATCGTCAAACGACTGCAGGTCCATGAAGTGATAGAAGTCGCCGTCGCGGTACGAGTAGGTCATCGGCCGGTACGAGAGATCGGCCGGATAGATCCGCTCTCCGGAGGGAAAGGTCTTTTCGAGCACCGCACCGGTCCGGACGTTCTTGAGCTTGGTTCGAACGAAGGCGCTTCCCTTCCCTGGCTTGACGTGCTGAAAGTAGCTCACCTGCATCAACTGGCCATCGAGATCCAATACGATCCCGTTCTTGATGTCCGCGGTCGTCGCCACCGTGCTCCTGCCTATGTATCGAGAATGATCAATTCGGTGTGGCCGTCCGAGAGGAGGGTGCCCCCCTCGGGGGTGAGCCAGACGTCGTCCTCGATCCGGACGCCGCCCCATCCAGCAAGATAGATCCCCGGTTCGACGGTGACCACCGTCCCGGCCGGAAGGATGGCCTCGGCGGTCACCGCAAGTCTCGGCGCTTCATGGACTTCCAGTCCAAGGCCGTGGCCGAGGGAATGGCCGAACTCCGGGCCATGGCCTCGGGCGGCGATCAGGTCGCGGGCGAGCGCGTCTCCCTCCCGGCCCGTGAGGCCGCTGTGCAGCCCCGCGATCGCCCTCGCCTGGGCCTGCCGCACGATCTCGTAGATCTCCCGTTGCCGCCCGTCGGGGGCCCCGACAGCGAATGTACGGGTAATATCGGAACAATATCCGTCGACTTGTGCTCCAAAGTCGATCAACAGGAATTCTCCGCGCGCAATCGCCTTTTCGCTGCTCCTGGCATGGGGCAACGCGGACCGCGGCCCAGAGGCGACGATCGTCTGGAACGGGTGCCACTGACTTCCGCGGTGCCGCAACGCCGACTCGAGCCGGGCTGCGATGTCGATCTCCCGATCGCCGGGTCGGATGGTTTCAATCGTTTCGGCGAGACTCTCCTGCGCGAGCGCCGCCGCGGCGACGATCGCGGCGACTTCGTCGTCGTCCTTGACCTGGCGGAACCCCTCAACGAGTTCGACGGCGGCGACCAGTGCGCGATTGACCACCGTCGGCAGCCGCTCGGCATCACGCACCGTGGTCGCATGCGACTCGTAGGCAACAGCGCTGAATGGTGGCGTCGATTCGAACCATCGCTTGAGCCTGTCCCACAAATTGGCGCGCTCGATCAGGACCGTCGCCGCGCCGCCGACCTCGGCCGCCGCCTGCGTCTCGTAGCGAAAGTCGGTGATGAGCGTGGCGTGGTCTTCCGAGATCACCAGGACGCCGGCGGACCCCGTGAAACCGGTGAGCCATCGGATGTTCGGCAGGTGTGTCACGATCAATGCGTCCGCGCCGATTCCCGGCAGTGCCGCGGCGACGGTGCGTTGGCGGGCGGCTCGCCGATCAGACATCAGCAGTTCCGTCGCCGTCCGCGCGCTGTTCGCCGAAGGTCAGGTTTTCCGCCGGAGCACGTCGATCAATCCGTCGAGTGCAAGCAGGTAGCCGTACCCGCCGAAGCCGCAGATCATTCCGATGGCAAGGTCGGCGGTCACCGAGCGATGCCGAGCCGCTTCGCGAGTGAAGAGGTTCGAGAGATGGACTTCCACGAACGGAACCGGAGCGGCAAGGAAGGCATCCCGCAGAGCGAGCGACGTATGGGTGTATGCGCCGAGGTTGACGATCGCGCCGTCGGCGCGACCGCGAAGCCCCTGGACCAGGTCAACCAGTTCGCCCTCGTGATTCGACTGGGTCCACTCGACAGTCACACCCAGCGCGCCGGCGCGGGTCCGCAGCGCAGATTCGATATCGGCGAGGGTCGCAGTGCCGTAAATCGACGGCTCGCGGGTGCCGAGGAGATTGAGGTTGGGGCCGTTCACGACCACGACGGTTGTCATCGTTCGAGCTCCCGCAGCCAGCTCTGGAATGCCGCCAGATCGTTGTCACTCGGCGGCACGACCGGCGGCGCCTGGAAGAACGCGTCGTAGCTCGACGCGGATGAGACGGGAGAGGGTCCTGCCGCGGCAACCGCGACGAGCCAGTCGCGCACCGACTTCCCGCCCGAGCGCGTCGCATCGAACGGGCGAGGGAGCGCGGCCACGAGCTCCTGCCGCACGCCGTCGCGGCGGGCAGCGAGGGCGCGATTCTCCGGGTCGCGAGCCACCAGGAGTTCGAACACCTCGAGCGCCTGATCGAGATGTCCCTGCCCGCGGTAGAGCATCGCCAGCGACTCGGTCGCCAACGGCGCCTCGACCACTTCGTCGGCGATCATGTCGAAACCGTCGGGTACGGCATCCTGACCCTCCGGCGCTGGCACCGCTTCGCCCGCGGCGGCAATCGATTCGCCGGAATCGCCGGGCAGATCGGCGAGCATGCTCAGCACTACCGGATGTTCGGCGTCGATCGCTCGTGCCGCGGCGAGGGCCGCGCGAGTGCCCTCGGGATCGTTGCGGTCGCGGTGAATCCGTGCCAGGACCAAGTGCCCGGGGAGGTACTCGGGATTCGCCCCGATCCCCGCCTGGGCCACGGCGCGCGCCGCGTCGAGGTCGCCAAGCTTCCGCAGCCCATCGGCAAGTGGCGCGAATACCCGGCTTCCGGGATCGGCCGAGAGGCGCTGTGCGAGACGGTGGAGCTCGGGGCTGGAGGGCATTGTCTGAAGATAAGGCGGGCAGTCCGGCGTACCACGTCACTACTAGCCCGGAGGCCCGGGGATCACCTAACTTTCCGGGCTATGATGCAAGCCTTCCGAAATGCGGCAAAGCCGGTCGTCTATCTCATCACCATCACCTTCATGTCGTGGATGATCCTGGACCTCAGCGGGATCACCGGCAAGGGTGGGTTCTTCACCAAGACATCCGTCGGCTCCATCAACGGGGAGCCGGTGGATATCCGCGCCTTCCAGGCGGCGGTCCAGAACGCGACGACCCAGCGCCAGCAGTCCGGCGGTGGCACGATGTCGCTCGACGAGACCGAGCAGCTTCGCGACGATGTGTGGAATCAGTTCATCGAAACCACCGTCGTCGACGAGCAGGTGAAGAAGTACCATATCACCACCTCGCCCGACGAAATCACCGAGTGGATCCGGAACGTCCCGCCGCAGGAGATCCAGTCGGTTCCCGACTTCCAGACCAACGGCACGTTCGATCTGAGCAAGTATCAGCGCTGGCTCGCGTCGCCGGTCGGACAGCAGTACGTCCCGTCCATGGAAGCGCAGGCGCGCGAGCAGATCCTTCGCACCAAGCTGTTCGGTGCGGTGACGTCGGACGTCTACCTCTCCGACGCGTCGCTCTGGCAGCGGTATCGCGACCAGAACGAGAAGGTGAAGATCTCGCTCACGCCGATCATCGGACTGAACGTCGTCCCGGACAGCACCGTCAACGTGTCCGAGAGCGACATCGCGGATTACTACAAGGCTCACGTCAAGGATCTGGCGCGGCCCAAGACAGCGTTCATGAGTTTCGTCGCCGTGCCGCACCGCCTCGATGCGAGCGACAGTGCAGCGGCACTTGCGCACGCGAAGGCGCTGCGCGACGAGATCACCGGCGGGACCACCTTCGAGGAAGTCGCCAAGCGCGAATCGAGCGACTCGGTGAGCGCCAAGAACGGCGGCGACCTCGGCGAGCTGACCAAGGGCCAGAAGGGGCTCGATCCGGCATTCGAAGCGGCGGCGTTCGCGTTGCCGGTCAATACGGTGTCGCAGCCGGTATTGAGCGCGTTTGGCTATCACCTCATCGAGGTGACCAAGAAGAACGGCGACAAGATCTCGGTCCGGCATATCCTGATTCCGATCGAACTGGCGGGCGCGCACCGCAACCTGGTCGACGCCGAAACCGACTCGCTCCAGCGGCTCGCGGCGGAGCGGCTCGATCCCGCCGCGCTCGACACCGTGGCCCGAGCGCTCAAGCTCCAGATCGTCCGCACCGGTCCGGTCGGCGAAGGGTCGCACCTCCAGCTCGGGACCTACGTGATCCCCGACGCCGCCACCTGGGCGTTCCAGGCGAAGAATGGCGAAACATCACCGGTGATCGATGGTGAAGTCGCGTCGTACGTCTTCCGTCTTGATTCGATTCAGCCGGCCGGGACACCGACGCTGGCGCAGATGCACGACATCGTGATGCTCAAGGTCCGGCAGGAGAAGAAGACGGCACGTGCCAAGGAAATCGCGCAGGACCTGATCAAGCGCGTGAACGGTGGCGCGTCGCTCGCCGATGCATCGAAGGCGCTGGGGTTGCCGAATCGCGACTTCGATGCGTTCAGCCGCGTGTCACCGCCGTTGACCAATCCGCAGGTCGTCGGGACGGCGTTCGGCCTCCCCGAGGGCGCGCTGAGCGGCGTCATCGACACGCCCGACGGGCTCTACGTCATCAAGGTGCTGCAGCACATCCCCGCCGACTCGGCGGCGTTCGTCAAGGACAAGGACAAGTTCGCGGCCGATGTCATCCGGTCGGTACGCGGGGAGCGCGTGCGCGACTATCTCGCGGATCTTCGCGAGACCGCGAAGATCCAGGACAACCGCAACGACATTTTCAAGACGAATGCGCAGACCGAGGCGCTCAACGCCGCCGCGCAGGGAAAGACGGGACCGCAGTAAGCGGTTACTGCGACAGGCGCTTCGGCTCTCCGCCGGCCGCCGGACGATTCTCCTGATCCATCATCCGCTGTGGGCCCGGCGCGCGATCATCGTGCGTCGGGGCGTTCAGCGCGTCCTGCGTATCGCTGAGTGATTTCTTGAACTCACGAATCCCCTTCCCCAGCCCCTGCCCGATCTCCGGAATCTTCTTGGCACCGAACACCAGGAGGAAGATCAACGCCAGGACGAGAATCTCGCCGAATCCGATCTCTTTTCCGAACGGCATATCAACCTCTCTTCAGAAGAGCGATCGAGCGAGGTAGTACGCTACTGCCACGCCGATCAGGCTCAAAACAGACACATTCAGACCGAGTGGTCCAAGGGAGAATGATACCACCAGGAGGTTGACCGAGACAGGTCCGATCGATGGTGTCACCGAGAACGTAAAGAACGATCGGGCGGCGCTGTCGGGAAGAAATCGGGCCAGGAGTTCCCGCGCGAACCCGCCGATGATGAACCCGATCACGAGGACACCGAGGTAGAAGCGGGGGCGTTTCGGTCCGGCAGGCATCAGCGGCGACGCTCCAGGACGTAGGTGAGAGATGCGCGCAGCGACGCGCGCGCGGGGGTCTCGGGAAGCGAATCGAGCTCCTCGTCGGCCTGAGCCGCCAGCCGCTGCGCCCGTTCCCGCGCCTGTTCGAGGCCGCCATGCGCCGCGACCGCGGCCACCACTGATGCGATCGCCGCATCATCGGGTTCCGGGTTCTGCAGCAGCGCCTCGAGGTGACGCCGCTCGACCTTGGTGAACCGCGGGAGCGCGTAGATCAGCGGCAGTGTGACCTTGTGCTCGCGCAGGTCGAGCCCGGATGGTTTCCCGGTGCTCGACATGTCGGCGGTGTAGTCGAGCAGGTCGTCGACGATCTGGAACGCCTGTCCGAGCCGCTCGCCAAATCGCGCCAGCGTCGCCCGCTGCTCGCGGGGCGCGCCCAAGGCGCCGGTTTCGCAGGCACCCGAGATCAGCGACGCTGTTTTCGAGGTGATCAGGAGGTCGTACTCGTCCTCGCTGAACGCCAGCGGATCGTGAGCGAGCAGTTGACGCATTTCGCCGACGGTCATCTCGTTGGTCACGCGCGCGAGGATGGCGAGCGCGTTCAGATCACCGATGCGCACCAGCTCGACGACAGCGCGCGAGTAGAGAAAATCTCCCATGATCACCGAGACCTGATGGGAGAAGAGGGCGTTGATCGTCGGCATCCCGCGCCGCAGGACGGAATGATCGACGGCGTCGTCGTGGACCAGCGTGGCGAGATGGATCAGCTCGATCACCGCCGCGAGGGTGGCGCCGTGCGGTGACGGTCCGCCGGTCGCTTCGTCCGCGAGGAGCACCAACGTCGGACGGAACATCTTGCCGCGCATCCGCATCAGGTGCTGGTTGACGTCGCTGATCAGCGGAAAGTCCGCCTCGATCATCCGCCGCATCTCGACTTCGACCTGCGCGAGCCGCGGTTCGATCGCCGCCTGCAGATCGCTCAGCGTGATCGACCCGAGGAGAGGCGCCGTCATCCCTGGCCGGTTCCGTCGTGCGAAGGAGGAGTGGTGAGCCGTTCGCTGGCGTCGCGGAAGCCCACGTCGACCGCGATGATCCGCTGGTAATACGCGATCGCCTCGGCGTGCTTTCCCTGGTCGTCGAGCGCGCGCGCCAGCCAGTAGAGGACGCCGATCTTTTCCGCGTCCCCGCCGGGGTGCGACTCGACCCCGCGCAGCACCGCTTCGGCCACCGCCGGCCGCCCCTGATCGAAGAAGACTTCGCCGAGCGCTTCGGAGGTGCGGAGCCGGACCTCGGGCGCTCGCAACGCCTTCTGGAATTCGCCGATCGCTTCGTCGAGGAGGCCCATCTCCTTGAAGGCGATTCCGAGGTCGTAGTGCGCCTGGTGATCCTCGATCGGAAGATTCTGGTCGAGCGCCCGCTTGAATTCGGCGAGCGCATCGCGGAAGGTGTCGTTCTCGTCGGGGGCAACCTCGGGCATCTCGGTGCGCATCCGCGTCGACGTCGGATGGTCATCGATCAGCTCGGCGCCGAGGTCGATGAATCCGGCTTCGACATCGCGCCCCGGAGTCGCAGGGCCCATCGCCTGCAGCGCGGCCCGCGCGCGAGCATTGCTGTCGTCGATCTCCAGGACCCGCCGGTAGACCGCGACCGCCTTCTCGCCGCTTCCCTCCCGAACCAGTGCGTCGCCCAGTTCGACGTAGGCGTCGCAGAGCCGACCCTGATCGCGCATCCGCGCCGCAATCTCCACCCGCGTCTGGTAGCGGCCGATGGCACGCGGTTCCGCCTGGATCAGTTCACTGACCACCTGGAAGGCGTGCAGCCATTCGCTGCGATCCTGGTAGATGCCGAGCGAGCGCTCCAGCGCTGCCATCCCGCCGGCGCGGTCGCCGTGCTCGAGGAGGGCCTGCGCCATGACGCGTTGTCCCAGCGGATCATCGAGCGCCGCCGGTGGCGGGGGCGGCGGCGGAGGGGATGCCTCCGTCTCGATGAACACCAGACCAGCACCCCCTTCGGGCGGCGCTGCCGCAGCGGCGTCGGCCTCGTGCGCCCCAGAGACGGCAGTCTGCTCAAATCCGTCAAGCTGAGTGACAGGTCCCGCCTCGATCGACCCCGGACCCCCGTCGATCCCTTCGATGCGCTGCACCGGCGCCATGTCGCGGGCGGCCTGTTCGACGCCAACCAGCCCCTCGACGTGCGAGGCCTCGTCCCGTCGGCCATCATCCGCACTGGTCGATTCCAGGCCGCTGATCGTGACCTCCGGCCGGGTTTCAATCTCGAGGTCGCCAACCACCGACCGCTCCAGGCCGGTCGATTCATCGAGCGGAACCAATGGCTCAGACGCGCGCTCCAGCTGCAGCGGCCCGGTATCGAGGAAGACGAGCGCCCCTGGGCCGGCGGTCTTTCCGGCAACCGACTCGGCGGCCTGTTCCGTGGGACGCTCCCGGCCCAGCATCTCGTCGAGCAGGGCGTCCAGCTCGCGCCAGCCAGGGAACTCCCCCCCGAACTGCGTAATCGCGGTATGCGCTGCGTCACTTCGACCCGCCGCGTTCATCCGGTCGAGATAGAGTTTCAGGTTCTGGCGGACGTCGAAAAGGACCCGCTTCCGGGCCTGAAGGCGGGCCAGCTCGAGATAGGTCTGGAGGCGATCTGGGGCGACGCGCAGCACCTTGCCGCAGAGCGCGATCGCCGAGTTGAAGAAGCCGAGCTCGCTGTAGCGGTTAACCGCCTGCTCCCAGGCTTCGCAGGCAGCCGCGTCGTCACCCGCCTTGTGGGCGAGATCGCCGACCCGGTTGTAGAGCGATGGATCCCCGCCCTCGGACGCCGCTTCCGCCTCGCGAATGGCCTGGCGGTAGAGGTCGATTGCACCCCGCCAGTCCTCGCGTTGTTCGTGCTGGAGAGCGGCGACTTTCAGCTTCTGCAGCGTCATGGTCGGCCGGGGCGGTGGAAGGGGCGCAAGTGTCGATGTGACTTGGAGTTTGAAGTGTATGACCGGGCGGCGGCGGACACAAGTTGCCCACAACCGGACGCTCCCGGCCGAGCACCCGGTCCCCGGTCCATCACGGACCCGTCGTCTGTTGGAGTGTCGTCTGATTGTAGTCGAACTTGATGTCTGGCAGCGACAGGAGGTAGACGCTGAAATAGAGTGCGAAGTTGCCGTTCGGGTTCTTGACGAAGTTGAACGAGGCCCGCCAGTCGTGCAGATCCCGCTGGAGCTGCACCTGCTGCGACTGGAAGCTGTGATTGGTGATGTCGTATTGCGTGGTCCACGACACATTCCAGAAGGCGGTCGGCGAGAACGACATCGTCAACCCGATCGAGCTCTGTGGCGTCGGCGCGATCGGCGGCAGGAGCGGAATGATCCCGAGCGGATTGTTCGGATCGTTCGGAAGCGTTGGTTGTGTCGACACCGGAAGCACCGGCGCGCCGAACGGACGCTGCTTCGTCAGTGAGTAGGTGATGTTGGCGCTGAAACCGGTGCGGGCCAGCGCCTGGATCGGCGAGGAGCCGGTGCGGTAGGGCTGCATCGCTTCGGCGACCATCAGCGGTGCCGCGGCGGCGATCGATGGAGTGGCCGTCACCGAGTCGTGGTGGACCAGGCCGAAGAGCGCGCCGATCGATCGGAAGGTCCCTCCCGTCAACCGGAAGTTCGCCTGCACCGCCGTGAGGAACGGCGAAAACTTTGCAGTGTCGCTTCCGACCTGGCCGCGCCAGAGATCGTGCGTGGTCGACAGCGTGAACCCCTGAACCAGGTCGCTCTGGAAGGAGTTGGTCAGCGCCTGTGTGGTCCATCCGCTGCGCCCCGGGAGCTTCGCCTGCTCGAAGTCGTAGCCGATCGTTGACGTGCTGATGCTCAGCAGTGACTTCTTCGGCGACGGCACCGTGGTGGTCGTGCTGGTGTCCTTCAACGAGCGGAGCTTCCCCTCGAACGTCTGGCTCAGCGTGATCGACGCGACCTCGCTCGAGGGAATCGCCGACTGCAACGCGCCGCCGAGGTTGGCATTGAGTGCGCGCGCGTACGCCGGCGGCAGCGTTGCGGATGGCGACCACTGCAACGACAGCAACGGCGCCAGCGAATATCGAAAGCGCGCGTATGGACCGATTCCCCGGTTGATGAAACCGAAGAAGAACGGCGCCGACGTAAGCCCCAGCGCGACCTTTTTCCCCTGCGTGACCCATTCGCCGTTGCTCCCCGGCGTGCGGATCATGAATTCACCCGATGACGAGATGTTCGTCACGCCGATCGACGGGGTGAGCTTCCAGCTTCCTCGCAGCAATGGCGGGAGCGAGATCGACGTCGTCCAGTCGAGGCCGCTCTTGTAGTCGCCGTTGCGAACCTCGGCGACGTTGACGGAGTCGTTCGGGTCGGACGTGGTGGAATCGGGACGGCGCAGGATCACGACCTGCCGGCCGACGATCCGCTGGTCGTCGTACTGCACCGACAGCGGCAGGTTGAACCCCTTGATCGTCAACGGCGTGTTCAGGCTGACCACGGTCTGCCGCTGGCTGAGCGGTGAAATGATCGAGTCGAAGCCGCCGGGTCCGATCGTCGGCGTCGTGAGCGTCGTGCCGAACTGCGTCTGATTGGTCGCGGTCAGAGAAGGCGACCAGGTGAGGAAGCGGCCGAGCGACAACGGATTCATCGTCAAGGTCAGCGACGGCAGTGTCATGTTCCCCGCCCCCGTGCCGCCGATCGGATCACTGCGCGTCCCGCCGATCGTCATCTGTCCCCAGCGAAATGATTTCTTCAGCGCCACCTGGCTGGTAATCAGCTGCGTCGACAGCAACGGGTCGAGGGCGTTCGCCTGGAGGACCTGCGAATTCGACGCGTAGTTGAACGAGACGTTGAGCGACGTGCTCGCGCTGAACTGCTGGGCGTGCACCCAGTTGATGGTGCGATCGATCGATCCGTCGCTGGTGACCTGTTCGTTGACGTGCAGGCCGCCGGTGACGAACTGGTTGAGCCAGCGGTAATTGAAATCCGCGCCGTACTGCGTGTACCGGTTGGCGTACCAGTCCAGATGCCCGGTCAGGTCCATGTAGTCGTTCGGCGCCCAGTAATACCCGATGTTGGTGATCTGCCGGTTGTACGTTCGCGTCGGCCGCACGATGTCGTTGAATCCGAATCGCGGTATCAGGATGCCGGATCGTCTCCCCGGCTTGGTATCCTGGAACATGAACGGCAACCACGCCACCGGGACGTCGCGGATGAAGAGCACCGCCGGGCGCGCCACCATCACCGACTGCGACTCCCACTTCACCTGCCCCGTGACGAAGTGGTAGTGCGGATCGGGGAGGTCGCACGAGGTGAATTCGCTCTTCCCCGCGAAGAGACGCTTGCGGCCCTCGGTGGTATCGACTGCAAGATTGCCGCGGACAAACCAGTTCGAGCCGAGTTCGTTGAACGACGTGTAGGCCGCGCCGATCATCCCGCGCGGATTGCAGGTGTTGAAGCGCATCGTCACGCCGATCAGCGGCGCCTGTCCCTGCTGGAACATCCGCGGCGCCCCCTCCGCGGTGGCGAGGCAGCGGGCATCGTCATACATGATCTGGTGGGCCTGCAGGATCGCATCGTCGCGATCGGTCGCCGCGTGGCCGCGGAGGATGATCTGCTGGCTGTCGACGATGAAACTCGCGGAATCCGCCAGAAACCTGGTATTGGCAAAGCCCTCCCGATTGAGGAGGGCCTGCATGATCGAGTCCGGAGAGGGGAACTTCGCGGTTGGTCCGGCGGGGAGACCGAGTCGCTTGAACGTGTTGCTGTCGACGCTGTGCACCCCGACGCCACCGATGCCGCCCGGGGCTCCCGGCGGTTGCCCCTGCGCCACCGGCGGCGGAAATGGGTTCTGGGCGCTCGCGCGTCGCGGCACAAGGCCGAGGCCAAGAATCACCAGTACCGCGACCGCCTTCGCCGCGATGCGAAGCCGGCGCCGTTCGATCAGGTACGCCCCCGCGACTCCGACCTCGTACAGCACCAGCAGGGGCAGCGAGAAGAGGACCATTGAGACGACTTCCGGCGCCGGCGACAGGATCGCGCCCCCCACGAACGACAAGAAGAAGGCGTAACGCCGGAACGCTACGTATCGACGGTACGACAGGACGCCGAGTGATGCCAGCAGAATCATCACCAGCGGGAGTTCCGCCGAGATCCCCATGGCGACCAGCAGGTTGATCACCACCGAGAGATACGACTCGTAGGTGAACATCGTGTTAAATGTGCCTGGTTGGAATGCGCTGAACCACTTCACCGTCGGCCCGAGGACGTAGAACCATCCGATCGCGCCGCCGCCGATGAAGAGCAGCAAGCCGAGGCCAAGCGACGGAAGAATGGCGCGCCGTTCTCGCGGAGTAAGCGCCGGGGCGAGGAAGAGCCAGAGCTGGTAGAGGACCCACGGCGACGACAGCACCAGCCCGAGCACCACGGAGAAACGCAGCACGATCATGAAGGGATCGATCAGCGACGTCACCATCAACTTGCCGTTGGGTACGTACGGGACGATCGGCCCTTCAAAGACGCGGACGAGATCGAAATGGCGCGTGAGGAACCACCCGAGACCGACACCAACGACGACCCCTGCCACGGCGAGGAGTATGCGCTTTCTGAGTTCCTCGAGATGATCGAGGAACGGCATTTCGCCTGTTGAGTTGGCCATGAACCGTCTAGTGACTACGGCATGTCGCGCAGTGCATCCTGCGCGAACCGGTATTCATCCGACTGTTTGTATTTGTCGACAATCTGCTGGTAGTACCCGCGCGCCGCGGCGGTGTTGTTCGCCTTCCGCTCGAGCTCGGCGAGTTTGTAGAGCGCCGTCGGGGCGCGCGGCGAGTTCGGGAATTCCTTCCACACCCGGATGTAGTACACGCGCGCCGAGTCCGGGGTATTCGGGTCGTACGACCGCCCCATCATGAACAGGGCGTCTGCGACTTGCGGCGACGAGGGATAGTTGTCGAGCAGCGCCTTGAGCGCCATCCGCGCCGACCCGAACGCCGACTGCTCCAGTCCGGTCGATCCCTGCGAGAGGAGCACATCGGGCGGAGGAATGGTGACGCTATTCGCGGCCGGATGTGTGGTGTCTCCCGGCGTCACCGCCGCGGGCGGCGGGGCGGACTGCAGCCCGGTCTCGATCCTGGTGCCGAGCGACGCCACGCGGGACTGGGTCGAACTGGTGAGATTCGCGACCTGGTACAGCTGCTGGCGCAGGCTCTCGAAGTTGCCGGCGTCCTCGCGGCTCACTCGCTGAACGTTGTCATTGAGCTGCGCCATCAGCCGGTTGATCGAATCCATCGTCTCGCGCTGCGTCGCCCTGATGCGGGCCAATTCGGCTGCGTGCGCCGAGTCGGACCGCACGTGATCGCGATCGAGGACGGCAACCTGGGTTTCCACCCGCCGCACCTGGCCCGGCGTGGCACAGGCCGCCACGCCGGCAACGATCAGCAGTGCGGAAACCTTGGGGGAAATCACGGGGCTCTCAAGCTCGGCGCACCGGCGATGATGTCGAACTCGTCGCGCCGGTTCTTGGACCACGCCGATTCATCGTGGCCGGGATCGATCGGCTGCTCGCGGCCGAGGGAGGCGACCTCGATGCGGGAAGCGTCGATCCCAGCCTGGACGAGGTAATCCTTCGCCGCGTTGGCGCGGCGCATCCCGAGCGCGATGTTGTATTCGTCGGAGCCGCGCTCGTCGCAATGGCCGGTGATCCGGATGTGGAGCGCGCCGAACTGCTTCATCAGCTGCGCCTTGGTATCGAGCCGGCCGCGGTCGTCGGACTTGATGTCGGCGACGTTGTAATCGAAGTGGATCCGGTCACTCATCGTCGCGACGCGGCTCGCGGCGGTCGCGTCAAGATCGGAACCGCGATTCGACGGCGGCGGCGGTGGCGGCGTCACCGAGGACGGTGGCGGCGGCGGTGGGGGCGCCGGTGGAGGAGCGGTGACTGGGGTCGGCTGCGTCGCTGGCGGCTTCTTGTGACAAGCCGTGACGACCAGGGTAACTCCCATTGACAGGGCGACAAGCCGACGCCGGTTCATTGCTGCCTCCACTTAGGGGTTGGTGCTCGTCCCACTTCCGATTGTATGTGACCACGCGGGATACTGCGCGCCGCCGGGCGTGGCCAATTGCCGGGACGCGCCTGATACGATGTCCCACACCCACAGTTGCTCGCGACCGCTGCGAGTGGACTTGAAGACGATGTGCCGCGAATCGGGTGCCCAGCTCGGATCTTCATTGCGTCCCGTCGCCGTCAACTGCACAATCTGGCCACTGCCGACTGATGAGGTGTAGAGCTGCCGGCCACCGGAATCGGTCTCTCGTGCAAAGGCCACGCGAGTCGCGTCGGGCGACCACGCGGGAGAATACGTAGGGAGCGCTTTCCCGTTCGGGTCGAATCGCGATTCCACCAGCAGGGAACGACTGGTGCCATCCTCGTCCACCGCGTACACCTCGGGCGTTCCCGTGCGATTGGAGACGAACGCGATCCGTTGCCCGTCAGGAGAATAGGCAGGCGACAGATTATCCGCCAGCGGCGCGTCATGCGTGATGCGGCGCACGCAGCACATCTTCGCCAGATCGATCGCTTCGAGGTCGGCGCCCTTCTCCATCCCGTGCACGAACACCAGTGTTTTTCCGTCGGGCGAGAAGGCCGGACCGTATGCATCACCCGCTCCGGAGGTCGGCACCTGCGCCGCCGATCCCGACGTGAGACGCTTCACATTCAGGACCCACCGTCCATCGCGGTACTCGCTGTAGGCAATCGACGAGCCGTCGGGACTCCACGCCGGTGTCATCGTATAGTGACCCGTCGACGAGATCCGCACGAGGTTGGCCCCGTCACCGTCAATCCGCCAGATGGCATCGTCTTTCCCGTCGCGAAGCTTGAACGCGATCCGCGTGGCGGCGATCCCGATCCCGCCCGTCCAACTGACGATCAAGTCGCTCACTCGATGCACGGTGATGCGGGAATCGCCGACCCCGCCGATGTCGGCGGCCCTGGTCGCCTCCTGGCGGACGATGCCGGTGGCCACGTCGTACAGCTTGATATCGACCCCGCCGATCGCCGGCTCCAGCTCGACCGCCCACGTGAGGCCGCCGCCGGTCGCCTGCAGCATCTTCGGATCGAACGGACCGTGAAGGGTGCCCGCCGAATCGGAGAGGTGCGCGACGGTGAACCGGTCGGAATTCTCGAGGTCGCGCTGCACGATCGCCCGGACGGAATCGAGCTGAGCGCCCGCCAGCACCACCAGCCCGGGCTGCGACACGCTCGCCCCGTGGACGCCAAGACGAATGGTGTCCACCTGCGCCCGCACGGCCGTTGCGACGCCGGCGAGGAGGATCAGCGGAAGAACGAGGCGGCGGATCATGGCTGCCCCTTGGCGACCTGGGTGAAGTCGAAGACGATCGGCAACGAGGCGCTGTTGAACCCCGACGGCAACGGACCGAACGCGCGGAGATTCCCCGCCGCTTCGATCGCTCGCCTGGCGTTGAGGTCGAAGGAGTAGTTGCCCGAGCTCTTCACGACTTCGATGCTGTTGCTGTTCACGGAGCCATCCTTCAGAATCACGAACGCAATCTGTGCATCGAACCCCGGCCTGAACAGGGTGTGATCCCACCGTGCATAGATCTCGTTCACGATCTTCGTCAGGTACTCGGGAAACGGAAAGGGAATCCCGGGCTGCTGCAGCGTCACCGCGTCGTGCCCGGTGCTCGGCTTTTCCCCCTGCGCCGGCGCGACCGGCGACGTGACCTTGGGCGTGACCTCGACGTGCTTGGCGTTCGGCGGAGGTGGCGGGGGCACTTTCTTCGGCGGAGCCTTGTCGACGTGCTTCGGCTTCACGGTGGGGGCGACATCGTCGGGCGCCGTCGGCGTCTCGATCGGCGCAACGTTCTTGACCACGGTCGCCGGCGGCGGTGCGGCGACGAGATTGACTTCATACACCAGTTCATGATGCTCGACCGCATGGTGCGCCGTGAACAGCATCAGTGCAATCAGGCCGCCATGCGCCAGGACGGTGCCGGTCACGCCGGCGCGGACTGATGCCGGCTGCAGCGCCGTCACGGCGGGCTCGCCGCCGGGAGCTCGGTGACGAGACCGACCTTGTCGACTCCCGCCGCCTTGACCACGCCAAGGACCCGGATCACATCGCCGTAGGGCGTCCCGGCGTCGCCGCGAACAAAGACACCGGTGGGATGCCTGGTGGCGTTGAGGATCGGGAAGTTGGTCTGGAACTGCGACCATGACATCCGCTGGTCGTCGCCGATCGAGACCAGGCCGCTCTTCTCAACCGTGATCGTGATCGCACCCGGAATCTGCATCGGACGGCTGGCGGCTCGCGGCAGGCGAATCTGGATCCCGCCCTGGAGGATCGGCGCGGTGACCATGAAGATGATCAGCAGCACCAGCATCACGTCGACGAGGTTGATGATGTTCACCTCGGCGTTGAGCGGCCGACGCCGCAGCCGACGCGACAACCCGCCGAGTCCCGCCACCTAGAGCTTGCCCTCGCGTCCCAGCGTGCCGACGGTTTCCTGGGCGAGCCGTTCGAGCTCGCCCTCCAGCCGTTCGGACCGGCCGGTGAAGATGTTGTAGGCGATTACCGCGGGGATCGCGGCCCCGAGACCGGCAGCCGTCGCGACCAGTGCGTCGGCGATGCCGGGACCGACTGCGCGAATATCGCCGGTTCCAGCCGACGCGATGCCGAGGAAGGCGTTGATGATCCCGACCACGGTGCCGAAGAGGCCGAGGAGCGGTGCGGTCGATCCGACCACCGCCAGCATCGGAATCATCCGCCGTGTCCCGTCGACCGCGTCGCTGATCCCCGCTTCGAGGGTCAACGTCAGCGCTTCGAGCTGCGTCAGCGAGAGCCCGGTGCGCGACACGCCGTCACGCTGCATCGAAGTGTGCAGGTCACCAAGGAACGAACCGGTTTCGCGGACGACCTCGGCGTACGGCGAATCGTGAAGCCGGGTCGCAGCCTGTTGCCGTTCGTCGAACGAGCGGGTCCGGTCCATGGCATGATTGAACTCGCGGCGTCGCGATGCCAGCCGCCGGAACTCCCACCACTTCGCCACAATGATGAACCACGATGTGATCGAAAAGACCGCGCAGATCACCAGCACGACCTGCGTCCCCAGGCTGGCGTCGAACACCAGGTGTCCGATGCCGGCGTTCGGTACCGCGGTCGAATCCTGGATCACGTCGTCGCTCCTTCGAACCAGCGAGCCAGTGCCTGCATCCCCTGATCAAATGAGACGGCAGGTTTCCAGCGCAACTGCTTCGCCGCCTTGGATGTATCGAGACATGATCGCTGCAATTCGCCCGCGCGCGGCGGGGCATACTCGATCACCGGTGTACGTCCCAGCGCGCCGCCAACATGTTGAGCGAGGTCATTGACCGATGTCTCGGTTCCGGTCGCAATGTTGAACGCGGGGACGTCGAGCCGATCGCCGCGCGACACAGCGACGTCGGCCGCCAGCAGATTGGCGCGCGCCACGTCGCCGACGAAGACATAGTCGCGGGTCTGGGTGCCGTCGCCGAACACGGTGAGCGGCTGGTTCCGGAGGAGCCGGGAGACGAAGATCGAGACGACACCGGCCTCCGACTTCGGATCCTGTCGCGGCCCATAGACATTGGAATAGCGGAGCGCCACCCCTTCGAAGCCGTGCAATTCGCCGAGCACGCGCAGGTAGTGCTCGCCGGCGAGCTTGCTGACGCCATAGGGAGAAATGGGAAGATTCGCCGTCGGTTCCGGCGTTGGCACCGCCGCAGGGTCGCCGTAGACCACGCCACCGCTCGACGCAAAAATCACCCGCCGCACCCGGCCGGCTGCGACGGCGGCCAGGACGTTGGCAAAGCCGACGAGATTGATCGAGGCATCGAGCGCCGGCTCGTGCACCGAAATGCGCACATCGATCTGCGCCGCTTCGTGAATCACGACATCGAACTTGCCGTCGGCAATCGCGGCGAACGCCTCCGCGCTGCGCACATCGGCCTCGACGAACTTCGCCGCGGATGGCACCTGATGCCGTTTGCCGCGCGAGAGATCATCGAGGCAGGTGACCGACCAACCTGCCTCGAGATACGTCTCGGCGATATGTGAACCGATGAATCCCGCCCCGCCCGTGATCAGCACGGATCCGCTCATGCGCACTCTCCGCGGCGGGCGCCGGAGCGCCCACCGTGTGCGTTAGGAGTTGTTTGGACGGGAAGATAAACCGGCGAGCGCGCCGCGCTCAGCCTTCCGGAAGGGTCGCGACGCGCACCACGGGAGTGCCGGGGTGGATGTCGCCGTCGAGCACCCGCGTGAGGCGAATCGTCGAGGACTTGTCGCCAACGTGCACGACTTCGCCGACTGCCATCAGGTCATCGATCGTGTCGCTCATCCCCGGACGAGCGGCCGGACGCCGGCGCACTTCGATGAAATCGCCGATCCGGACGCCGCTCCCCTTCCCCAGGGTGATGAAGAGGTTGCCGCCCATCTGCTCCAGCTCACGCACCTCGCTTCCGGCAATGATCTCGCCAGTCGGACCGGAGATCGCCGTGGGCGTGGTGCGCCCGGGATTATGGAATGGAGCGAGCGGCAGGGTCGCGTCGCCCGAATGAATCGAGCCGTAGTTCGTGAGGACCGTGGCGAGCGTCTGGCGCGGCGACGTCTCGCCGATTCGTGCCAGTCCGGTGGGGATGACGATGTCGCCCCATCCCTTGGGGCCCGGGACGACCGCCGCGAGAAGGACGGTATCGCCCTTCTGATAGGTGACACCCGCCGGCGGCCGAACCGCAACCACCGTCCCCGCGAACGCGAGCTCGCCGATCTCGGTCCCGTGGACCTGGGGCGGAACGACCGGCCCCAGCAGGGAACCAAACGGCATCGACGCGTCCTCGGTGAGGAACGCGGCAGCCTGCACCTCACCGGTGCGGACCGGCGTGTACGGGCGATCGCGATACTCGGAGAAGGTCAGGTCGACCATCTCGGGCTTCCGGCGCAGGAACGCCAGCGGATCATTGCCTTGCGCCGCGAGGGGCGACGCCAGGACGACGGTCAGCGCAGCAAGGGTGAAGCGCTTCATGGAGCCTCCGGAAAGCGGTCGATGCCGTACAATCCACCACAAAACGTGCCAGACAGAGCCGGGATGGTCGATCCACCGGAGTATCGGCTGCGCCGATCAGAACGGCAAATCGTCGTCCTCGGCGTCGAGCGCCTCGGGAAGATCGTCGAACGAATCGTCCTTCTTGGGCGCCGCCGCGGAAGCGCCGCTCTTCGCCGGCGCGCGCGAACCGCTCCAGCTGCCGCCTTCAGCCCCCTCGCCCTTCCCCGAAAGCAGGATCAGCTCGCGGCCGTTGATCTCGGTGGAGTACCGCGTCTGGCCGTCCTTGTCTTGCCAAGTGCGGTAGTCGATCTCCCCCTCGACGAAGATCTTGTCGCCCTTCTTGCAATACCGTTCGACCAGGTCGGCGAGCTGCTGGCCATTCCCCTTGGTATTCCAGAAGATGACCCGGTGCCACGCCGTCTTTTCCTGCTTTTGACCGTCGGCGCCCTTCCACTGGCGCGACGTGGCGAGCGACACCGTCGCGACGCGTCCGCCATTGGACGTACTGCGGACTTCGGGATCGGCGCCGAGGTTGCCGATCAAGGTGACTTTGTTGAGGCTCTTGCTCATGGTGCGCTCCTGAATGGTTCGATGCGAAGTAGTCGTGCGGACCCGTGAATCTGTGGTGTCAGTCGGCATCCACCGTTTCCGGCGAACGCAACGGTGATCTTGCGGACGCGGCCGGATCGATGTCGAGACGGAGGATCAAGGCGTCCTCCGCCGGACGCCGATAATAGTCAGGGCGAAGGCCGGCAATCACAAATCCGGCCGCCTGATAGAGCGCGCGCGCCGGCTCATTCGACACCCGCACCTCGAGCCACGCCGATCGACCCCCGGCGGCGCGGATCTGGTCGAGTGCCGCGGCCAGGAGTTGCCTCCCGATTCCGCGCCGGCGCCGGTCCGGCATCGTGCCGACCGAAAGGATCTCTCCCTCGTCGACGACAACGCGGCCGAGGAGATACCCGGCGAGGCCGTCCGCATCCTCGGCCACGATCAGCACGACGCCGGGCCAGGTCAGCGCTTCGCGAAGCTGTTCCTCGGTCCACGGATCGCTGAACGCCGCTCGCTCGAGATCGGCGAGCGTCGCGACGTCAGCGCGCGATCCCGGGCGTAGCCGGCAGGGCTCTGCCATGCGCTCGCTCCCAGACCGCCTGTGCTTCGGCCGGACGGCCGTAGTCGGGTTCCCAGTCCCCATGATTTTCGACCGCGACCGTCCCGCCCGATCGTCGATCGATCTCGAGCAGCCACCGCGCATCGGGGAGCGCATCGACGCCGGTTACCGGAACGCATCCCGTGACCGCCTCCACCGCATCGACCATCGCCGCCGGAATCGATCCGACCACCACGTCGATCGCGCCGAAGCGCGCCAGACCGTCGGGCGCGATCGCCCGCGGGGCATCGCCGATCTGCTCGATCCGTTGGGCCTCGATGCGCCAGCATCCGGCGAAGAGGTCGCCACGCAAGGCATCGCTCACCGCGAGGACGACGCCGCCGCCCGTCGGTGCATGCGCCGCGGCGCGGATCAGCAGCGACGGCGCGACCCGCCATTCCACGTCGCGATGCCAGACGAGCGCCTTCGCCGCGGCAGTCGCGACGCGCAAACCAGTGAACGAACCCGGACCATCTCCGGTCACGATCCGGCCGATACTCGCGGCCGTCAGATCGAGCTCGGCCAGGACGCCGTTGAAGAGCGTGAGCAGTTCGGTCGCGTGGCGGCGGGATCCGTCGACATGCCGGGTCGCGACGCGGGTCCCATCGGTTGCCGCGACGGTACACCGGTCCGACGCACTGTCGAAGGCGAGCGTGATCATGCGAAGTCGACCACCCGGCTGTCGGCGTCGGCGTGATCGAGCCGGACTCGAAGCGTCGGCGCCGGCGCCCACGCCCCGGCACGCTCGGGCCACTCGATGATCAGCAGGTCGGCCGTGACCAGCGATTGCCAGTCGAGATCCGCCGCGTCATCCGGGGTCCGGAGCCGGTAGCAATCGACGTGATAGATGTCCCCGTGCGCACCGACGTAGTGATGCACCAGCGCGTACGTCGGTGAGTTGGCGCCGTGAACGACACCACGCGCCTGCACCATCGCGCGGGCGAGCGTGGTCTTCCCCGCACCGAGCGGCCCTTCGAGCCAGACGACGCTTCCTGCCGCGAGCTCGCGTCCCCAGTTGCGGCCCATCGCCTCGACAGCGTCGAGCGGAAGTGGCGCGGTCATCGCCGCGACAACCTGACCGCCGGGCGCACCACGTCGGGCGCCGTGGCGGCTCGCAGATCGTTGAGCTGGTCACGCAGCATCGCCGCGAGTTCGAATTCGAGATTCGCCGCGGCTTCGCGCATCTGCTGTTCGAGCGCCGCCATCGCGGCCGCCCGCTGCGCCGGATCGTGCAGATCGGCCGTCGGCGGCTTCGGCTTGCCGCGCCCTTCCTGTCGCTCGGTCCGCTGATCGGCGACGTGCGTCGACAGCCGCACCTCGTCGAGTGACTTCACGATCGACATCGGCGTGATGTTGTGCTCGATGTTGTACGCCCGCTGGATCTCGCGCCGGCGCGCCATCTCGGCGAGGGCGCGCTCCATCGACCCGGTGATCCGGTCGGCGTAGAGAATCGCCCGTCCGTTGACGTTGCGTGCCGCGCGCCCGCACGTCTGGATCAGCGACCGGTCGCTGCGCAAGAATCCTTCCTGATCGGCGTCGAGAATCGCCACCAGCGATACCTCGGGGAGATCGAGCCCTTCGCGCAGCAGGTTGATCCCGACGAGGACGTCGAATTCGCCCAGCCGCAATCCGCGCAGGATCTCGACCCGCTCGATCGCGTCGATGTCGCTGTGCAGGTAGCGCACCCGCACGTTGTGTTGCTGCAGGTAGTCGGTCAGATCCTCGGACATCCGCTTGGTGAGCGTCGTCACCAGCACCCGTTCGTGCCGGGCGGTGCGCACCCGGATCTGTTCGAGCAGATCGTCGACCTGGCCGCGCACCGGCCGGATATCGACTTCGGGATCGATGAGCCCGGTCGGCCGGATGATCTGTTCGACGGCGTGGCCGCCGCTCAGGCCGAGCTCGTATTCGCCGGGCGTTGCCGAGACCGAAATCATCCGCGGGACGAGCGCCTTGAACTCCTCGAACCGGAGCGGCCGGTTGTCGAGCGCGGACGGGAGACGGAAGCCGTATTCGACGAGGACTTCCTTGCGCGCGCGATCGCCGTTGTACATCCCGCCGATCTGCGGCAGCGACACATGCGATTCGTCGACGACGACGAGATAGTCCGGCGGGAAGTAGTCGAGCAGACACGCCGGCCGTTCTCCCTCCGCGCGTCCCGACAGGTGCCGCGAATAATTCTCGACGCCGGCGCAGGTGCCGACTTCGAGGAGCATCTCGACGTCGAACGTCGTCCGGGATTCGAGCCGCTGCGCTTCGAGGAGTTTGCCGGCGGTGCGGAGTTCGCGCAGCCGCTCGGCGAGCTCGTCGCGAATCAGCCGGACTGCGCGCTCGATCGTCGGCCGCTGCATCACGAAGTGCTTGGCGGGATAGATGGCGCAGCGGTCGAGCTGCGCGATCGGATTGCCGGTCAGCGGATGGAATCGCGTGATCCGCTCGACGTCGTCACCCCAGAGCTCGATCCGCACCGCCTGCTCGGCATACGCCGGATAGATCTCGATGGTGTCGCCGCGCACCCGGAAGGTGCCGGGCTCGAACGACACGTCGTTGCGCTGATACTGGATCCCGACGAGATCGGAGAGGATCGCGTCACGCCCCCGCCGCTCGCCGACGGCGACGCCGACCATCAGCGCGCGGTACGCCGCCGGATCGCCAAGGCCGTAGATCGCCGACACCGTCGACACGATGACGACGTCCTCCCGCTCCATCAGCGAGGAGGTGGCCCGCAACCGCAGCGATTCGAGATCCTGGTTGATCGACGCGTCCTTCTCGATGTAGACGTCGGTCGATGGGACGTACGCTTCGGGCTGGTAGTAGTCGTAGTACGAGACGAAATACTCGACCGCGTTGGCCGGGAGAAACTGGCGGAATTCGCCGTAGAGCTGTGCCGCGAGGGTCTTGTTGTGGCTCAGGACGAGGGTCGGCTTGCGCCACGCCGCGATGGCGTGAGCCAGCGTCATCGTCTTCCCGCTCCCCGTCACCCCCAGCAACGTCTGATAACGCTCACCCGCGGCAAGCCCGGCGGCGAGCTTGGCAATCGCAGCAGGCTGGTCGCCGGCCGGGGCAAATGGGGCGCGAACGTCGAATTCAGGCATCGCTCGAATATAGTCGAAGACTTCGGGAATTGTTCGGTCACTGTTCACCGCTGATTATCGCCTCGCGCGGCGCTGCTGCTGCGATTCCGCCCCGTCCTGCGCCGATGTGCGGCGCCCGCGGAGATCCTCGTCATCTGCTCGACTGAGATACTCCGCCTCCAGGCGGCGGGTTCCGGCGCGAAGATCGACCAGATGTGCCTGACCGACCGAGGCCGCCGCATTGACGACTCCAATCGATCACTCCACCCTCCCGACGAATGGCACCGATCGGGAGGGTGACGACCATCCAGACTCGACGCTGACGATCCGCCGGGTCCGCCTGCGCGTCGAGGGGCAGGTCCAGGGCGTCGGCTTCCGAGCCCGGGCCCGACACCTCGCCACGTCGCTCGGCCTCTCGGGATTCGTCCGCAACGTGGCATCGCACGTCGAGGCGGAAGTCGAAGGGGATCCGAGGGCGATCGACCGATTCCTCGAACTCCTGGCGACCGACCTGCCCCCGCGCGCGAGGATCGAGCGGATCCGCACCGACGAGATCCCGCCGACCGGCGACGCGGACTTTGCCGTGTCGCAGAGCCGCGCCGTGCAATCGCCCGGCCCGTTGATCGCTCCCGACCGGCCGCCGTGCAAGCGCTGTCGCGAGGAGCTGTTCGACCGGACGAATCGACGCTACCGCTACGCGTTCATCAATTGCTGCGAGTGCGGCCCACGATTCACGGTCGCAGACCGCCTCCCCTTCGAACGGCGGCACTCCGCGATGGCGTCGTTCACGATGTGCCCCGACTGCCAGCGCGAATACGACGACACGGCGAGCCAGCGCTTTCATTCGCAGGTCAATGGATGCCCGGAGTGCGGACCGACGTTGCGCCTGATCACCGCCGGCGGAGAATCGATCCCGGCGACCCCCGACCGGGATGTCGTCGCCATTGCCGCGTCAGCGCTGCGCGAGGGCGGGATCGTCGCGATCAAGTCGGTCGGCGGCTACCAGTTTTTCTGCCTCGCCAACGACGATGCGGCCGTCGGGATGCTCCGTGACCGCAAGGGGAGCGGCCGCAAGCCGTTCGCCGTCATGGTCCGCGACGTCGCGGCGGCACTCCGACTCGTCGAAGCCGATCCGAGCACGACGCGGATCTTCAGCGAAAGTGCCGGTCCGATCGTCCTCGCGCCGCGCCGGCGTGATGCGCCGATCGCCGGATCGATCGCACCGGGACTCGTCGAACTCGGCGTGGTGATGCCGTTCACTCCGCTGCACCTGCTGCTGATTGCCGGCGTCGGAGAACCGCTGGCGATCACCAGCGGCAATCGGTCGGGCGAGCCGATGGTGATTGATGACGAGACGGCGG
Source organism: Gemmatimonadales bacterium (assembly GCA_036500345.1). Taxonomy (NCBI): domain Bacteria; kingdom Pseudomonadati; phylum Gemmatimonadota; class Gemmatimonadia; order Gemmatimonadales; species Gemmatimonadales bacterium. The sequence continues at coordinate 47,457 of DASYCE010000010.1, forward strand.
TCGCGCGCCTCGGCGAGATCGCCGACCTGATCCTCCTCGACAGTCGTCCGATCCGGAGCGCCGTCGATGCGTCCGTGGTTCGCCCGGTCGCTGGAACCGATCGGCATCGGACCCAGGTCATCCGGCGCTCGTGCGGGCTCGTGCCGGGAACGATCTCGCTGCCGCATGACACCGCGCCACTGATCGCCTGCGGTGCGGAGTTCGACCACACCTTCTCGCTCGCGTCGGGGCGTCGCACCTTCGTCAGCCAGCCGCTCGGCGACCTCAGCAGTGATGGCATGCTCGACCTGCTGCGCAGCAGCGTCACGCGGGCTGAATCACTGCTCGGGGTGACGCCGCGCTTTGTGGTGCGCGACGCCGATCCGGATTCGATCTCCACGAAGTATTCGCGCGAACGTCGCGACCTCACCGCGATCACGGTCCAGCATCACCACGCACACTTCGCGGCGTGTCTCGCCGAACACGAGATCACCCACCAGGCAATCGGGGTGATCTACGACGGCCCCGGCACAGGGCTCGACGGCTCGACATGGGGCGGCGAGTTCCTCGTCGGAGGGATCGCGGAGTCGCGCCGCGCCGGCCACCTGCGACCGATCGGACTTTCGGCGCGCGACGCGGCGATACGGCACCCGTGGCAGCTCGGTTGCGCCTGGCTGACCGACACTGCCGCGATCGTCCCGCCATTGCCGGCCGTGCTCCGCGCCGCCGTCGATCCGGACGATTGGCACCGTGCCGCGGAATCGAGCCGGAGCGCGGGAGCTCTGCGGACCAGCGCGATGTCCGACCTCCTCGACGCGATGGCCGCGCTCACGGGGCTCGTGTCGCACGCTTCGTATCGCGGACAAGGCGCCGCCGAATTCGAAGCCGCCGCCGATCTGTGGGAATGGTCGTCGTATACCATCGACGTCCAGTACAACTCCAACGACATGGTGATCCTCGATCCGAGACCGATGGTGCTCGCAGTTGCGCGCGATGCGGCGCGCGGATGGAGCGCCGGATCGATCGGCGCGCGCGTCCACTCGGCCATCGCGATCGCAACGCTCAAGGGCGTGCGCGTCGTCGCCGAGGCGACGGGGCTGGATACCGTGGTGTTGAGCGGGAGTGTCTTCCAGAATCGCCGGCTGCTGGTTGATCTCTTCCAGCTGCTCTCAGCCGATCGCCTGCGCGTCGTCGTGCCATCGACACTTCCGGTCAACGACGGCGGGATTTCGTACGGGCAGGCGGCAGCTGCCGCCGCACGGTTGGCGCTGCTTCACTGATTCGCGGCCGATCCCGGTCGATTTCGATCGACCTCATCGGTGCCCAGTGCTACTTGACGCCCATCTTCCTGAGAATCTCGCGATGCTCCGGCGTCACCGGCATGCACGACAGCCGCGAAATCCGGACGAGCGCCATCGTGGCGAGGCGCTTGTCTCCCTTGATCTGCGCCAGCGTGACCGGCGTCCTGAGCGGGTGCACCGGCGCAACGTCGACGACGGCACGCTTCGGGTCGTCGAGCTTGGGGTCGGGATAGCCGCCGCGGGTGATCCTGGCGATTCCGACGATGGCGCGGTCGTCACCAGAGTGATAGATCAGCGCTTCGTCGCCGCTCTTCATCGCGCGCAGGTGAATCAGCGCAGCGGGCGCGGTGACGCCGTCCCATACCGTCTTCCCGTCGCGCACGAGATCATCCCATGAATAGGTCGACGGCTCGGACTTGAGGATCCATGAGCTGGGCATTCCAGAACCTACCTTGAGACTTGATCCTTCGTCGCAAATCATGGTGAATCGATCCCGGCGATCGCCACCGACCCCATCCGATAATCTCGCACCATCGCCGTCGTTCTGCGAGCCGACAATCATCACGCCTTCCTCGCCGACTCGCCTTCGTCGTCAATTGTGCAGCCGACGGCACCGTCGATGGTCATACTTCGGTGCGTCACGAACAACGAGCCCGATCACCCTTCAGATCCCAGGACCAGACGCACCCAACTTTCCTGTGAGGGAACCACGATGATTCGCACACGATTCCTGGTTGCCGCCCTGGTGGTGGCAGCCGCCGCGTGCAGCAGCAACGATATGGCATCGACGCAGGGTACGACTACCGACAACGCAGTGGTGAGCGGCGACGTCGCCGCCGCTGCCGCCGACGGTGTCGCCGAGGATGTCGACGTGATGACCGGGATGGACGGCTCGATCGGCAACGTCTCGTCCGGGATGAACGCCGTGTCGAACGACGACGGCATGGACGACCATCCTGACGGATTTCATCCGGGGCTGCTCGGATGCCTTCTCACCGGGCACTTCTTCAACTGCCCGCGGATGGATGACGACGGCTTGATGGTCGACCGGACCGTCACCTTCATGGCGGCCGACGGATCGACCGAAACGGCGTTCGATCCGCTCCTGACCGCATCGATCCATATCGTGACCGATGTCAGCGGCGACCGCACGCACGGCGGGTTCTCCGCCACCGCTGCGCGGCACCGCGACTTCACCATCACCGGCCTGGCGGGGACGGAGACCACCCGCACCGTCAACGGCACCAGCGCAGACACCATCACCAGGTCGCGGATCTCGCACTCCGACGGGACGACGCGTTCGTACACGTTTACCGCCAACGCGACGGTGACCGACGTGGTCCTCCCGGTGAATCATCACGACGGACACAACGGATTTCCGCAGTCCGGAACTGTGACCCGTACCTTCACCGCGATGGCGACCGCGGGACCCGATTCGGGGATGACCTTCACCCGCACGGTGACGATCACCTTCAACGGCACGTCGACGGTGAGTGGCACGGTGAATGGAACGGCATTCACCTTTGATCTGGTCGGGCATACCGATGATGACGGGCACGGACATGGGGACGGCGACGGCGGAGGTCACTGAGCCCTCGTCCTGAGCGAAGCGGCGTTCGCCGCTGAGTCGAAGGACCGGCTGGATCAGCTTGATCTGGCCGGTCCTTCGACTGTGCGCTGCTATTCTTGAGGAATTCACGGAGGAATTCTGCAGCATGGCGAAACTTGTTTTCGGAATGAGTCAGTCCCTCGACGGGTACGTCGACCACATGAAGCTGGGGCCTCCAGCGCCAGCAGCGTTCCGTCACTTCCTCGACCATGTGCGGAGCGTGACCGGCTGCCTGTACGGTCGCCGCCTCTACGAAATCATGACCTATTGGGACGACGACCTGCCCGACTGGGACGCGGACGATCGCGAGTTCGCGGTGGCGTGGCGGAGCAAGCCGAAGTGGGTGGTGTCGCGCTCGCTCAAGTCAGTCGGACCCAACGCCACGCTGATCGCGGAAGACGTCGACGGTGCGGTACGCAGGCTGAAGAGTGAGCTGGAGGGCGAGATTGACGTGGGCGGCCCGGTCCTGGCGCAGAGCCTGACGGCGGCAGGTCTCATCGACGAGTATCGCCTCTACCTCCGCCCCGTCGTCCTCGGAAGCGGCACGCCATTCTTCGGCGCCCCGCTGCCGCCGCTTCATCTGGTGGGGACCGATCTCATCGCCGAGGATCTGATTCGCCTGACGTACGTGCCTGCCTGATCTCGCCTCAGGCCGCCGCTTCGCGCCGATCGACGGTGCTCACGCCCTTCACCTTCCGGATGGTGCGCAGCACCTTGGCGAGATGGGTGAGGTTGTCGACCTCGACGAAAATCGTTCCGTGCACGCTGCCGTCGCGCGACTGGAGGTCGGCGCCGCGGATGTTGGTTCCGGTCTGCGAGATCGCCTGCATGAGGTCGGCGTAGAGTCCGCGCCGATCCTCGCCGGTGACCTCGAGTCGCACGGCGTACGTCTCACCGGTCTGCTCCTGCCAGTCGATCTCGACTCGCCGGCCGCTGTGCACCAGCGTCAGCAGGTTGGGACAGTCGGCGCGATGGATTGAGATTCCCCGCCCCTGCGTCACGTATCCCACCACCGCTTCACCGGGGACCGGCTGGCAGCACTGCGCGTACCGCACCATCAACCCGTCGACGCCCTGGATCTTGATCCCGCGGCCGAGGCGGATCCGGTTCATCACCCGCCCGAAGACCGTCGCCGGCTTCTCCTGCAGCGCCTCCGCCGGGAGATCCGGGAAGAGCGCCTTCATCACCTGCCCCACCGCGAGATCGCCTCGGCCGAGTGACACTTCGAGCGCTTCGCCATCGAGGAGGTTGAGCGCAATGGCCGCGGCGTTCATCGCGTCGGCGGGCGGCGCGTCGAGGCGGCGTCGCTTCAGTTCACGGGCAAGGATCTCGCGGCCAAGCTGCAGCGAGACGGTCTCCTCTTCCTGCCGCACCCACTGCTTGATCTTGCTGCGGGCGCGACCGGTGCGGACATGATTGAGCCAGTCGCGCGACGGCCGAGCCTGCGGCGAAGTGAGGATCTCGACGGTGTCGCCGTTCTTGAGTTCGCGATGGAGCGGCGCGATCCGGCCGTTCACCTTGGCACCCGAGGTATGCAATCCCACGTCGGTGTGGACGTGGAAGGCAAAGTCGATCGCCGTCGCCGCCTTGGGGAGCTGCTTCACGTCACCTTGCGGCGTGAAGACGAAGATCTCGTCGTGGTAGAGATCGACCTTGAGGAATTCGAGGAACTCCTCGGCGGAGTGGCTCTCCTGCTGCAGTTCGAGGAGCTGTCGGAACCAGCCGAGCTGGTCGCCAAGATGGTCTTCCACGCCCTGTGTCTTGTAGAGCCAGTGCGCTGCGATGCCGTACTCCGCGGTGCGATGCATCTCGCGGGTGCGGATCTGGATCTCGAAGAGCTGCTGCCCCGGCCCGAAGATCGTGGTGTGCAGCGACTGATAGCCGTTCGCCTTCGGCGTCGCGATGTAATCCTTGATCCGTTCCTGCAGCGGCGTCCAGAGGTGGTGGATCAGGCCGAGGACGTGATAGCACTCGGGAACGGTGGTGACGATGACGCGCATCGCCATCAGGTCGTAGATCTCGTCGAACGGCTTGTTGCGGCGGCGCATCTTCTGCCAGATCGACCAGAGATGCTTGGGGCGGCCGCTCACCTCGAAGTGAGGAATGCCGGCACGGCGAAGCTCCTGCTCCAGCGGCACACGCAGCCGTTCGATCATCTCCTCGCGCGCCTTCCGCTTGGCGGCGACCTGCTGCGCGAGCGTCTGGTACTCTTCCGGCTCGAGGAACTTGAAGGCGAGATCTTCGAGCTCCGCCTTGACGTTCGCCATGCCGAAGCGATTGGCGAGCGGCGCGTAGAGGTCGCGGGTCTCGGTCGCGATCCGCTGCCGGCGCTCGGGCGGGAGATGCTCCAGCGTCCGCATGTTGTGCAGCCGGTCGGCGAGCTTGATGATGATCACGCGGGCGTCGCGCGCCACCGACAGGAGGAGCTTGCGGTAATTCTCCGACTGCTCCTCGACCGACGACCGGAAGGTGAGGTGCGAGATCTTGGTCAGGCCGTCGACCAGGTCGCCGACTTCCTCGCCGAACTCGCGGTTGATGTCGTCGACGGTGACGTCGGAATCCTCGACCACATCGTGAAGGAGCGCAGCACAGATCGACGTCGTGTCGACGAGGAGCGACGCGAGGATCGAGGCGACCGCGATCGAATGCTCGACGAAGTCCTCGCCGCTCATCCGCTTCTGCCCGCGATGCGCCGCCGCGGCATATCGCAGCGCGCGATCGATCAGCGGGATGTCGAGCCGTTCGGCGTGCTTCTCCAGGAGCGAGAAGAACACCGGACTCAACTCACCCAGCGAGGTCGATGGAAGCGGCTGCTGCGAAGCGGTCGTCACAAGAGTCCGGCGGTGGCAAACGAGAGATAGCGGTCGCCGGCGACGATCACATGATCGTGGACCGGGAGGTCGAGCAGCTGGCCGGCGGCCACCAGTTGCCGGGTGACGGCTCGATCCTCGGCCGAGGGAGTCGGATCTCCGCTCGGATGATTATGCACCAGAATGATACCCGCGGCCGCCTCCGAGATGGCGGCCCTGAACACCTCGCGGGGGTGGACCAGCGACGAGTCGAGGAGGCCGCGAGTCACCAGGACATCACGTAAGACTCTACTACGAGTGTCAAGTGCAAGTAGATGAAACTCCTCGACTTGCAGGTCTCGAAGTCGGCCGCCCACGAGTCGGACCACGTCGGCGGGTTCGGTGATTCGTGGGACCACCGGCCGCTCCTCCCGGGCAATCCGTTCGGCGAGTTCGAACGCCGCAACGAGCCGCCCCGCCTTGACGCGTCCCATTCCGCGGATCCTGAGCAGTTCACCTGCGGGCCGGGCGGCGAGCCGGCGGAGCCCGCCACCAGCTGGTTCGAGAAGTGCCGCCGCAACGCCTGCCGCGTCGCGGCGCCCATCTCCTGTACCGATCAGGATGGCGAGAAGTTCTGGGGCGGTGAGTGCGCCGGGACCAAGCCGCCAGAGGCGCTCGCGCGGGCGGTCATCTCCGCCGGGCGATGCGGCAGCGGGATCGGGAGCGGAGGGCGATGGACCGGGTGGACGTGGTCTGGGCATGATCGAACGATCGAAAGGCTGCAGGCGAGGTGGGGACCGCGCCGCCGATCATCGGCACCGATTTGCGCGAGAGGCGCACCAACCGATCGGGGAGTAGACTACGTGACTCCGCCGAGATGTCCGGGCGGCCCCCTCACCTCAAGGACTCGATCGTGACCAGCCAGCCAGTGACTCGCCGCGACTTCGCCGCAGGACTCGCCCTCGTTTTCCCGGGGGCGGCGTTGCTCCGCTCGCACCATGTCGCCGTGCCGAGCCTTCGCCGGGTCGCCGATGAAATGACCCACGACAATGAGGCGATTCATCAGACGGTGCCATTCAAGGCGACACCGGCGCGCGTTTACGCAGCGCTCACCGACGCCGCGGAGTTTGACAAGGTGGTGCGTCTGAGCGCGGCGATGAAGCCGGGAGTCCCGGCGGGCGCGCCGCCGACTGTCTTCGAGCCTCACCCGGGCGGAGCGTTCTCGGCGTTCGCGGGCAATATCGTCGGGCGCCAGATCGAGCTGGCTCCCAACACGCGGCTGATCCAGGCGTGGCGCGCGACCGACTGGAAGCCGGGGATCTATTCGATCGTTCGCTTCGAGTTATCGGCCCGCGCCGGCGGCAGCGTGATCGAGTTCGATCACACCGGATTTCCCAACGGACAGGGTGCACATCTCATCGAGGGATGGCGGACCAACTACTGGGAGCCGCTGGCGAAGTATCTCGCCAAGTAGCCTAGTGCGGAATGACCTGGTAGGTGAGCTGGATGCTGGGAATCTGGTTGGGATCCTTCGACGAGCTCTTTCCCCAGTTGACGTACAACTGAACGTTGTTGGTCTTGTTCGGCCCACCGGTCCCGATCGCAACGGTCACCCAGGTCGTGGTGCTCAGCGAGACGTACGCGGTTCCCGGTGGCGAAAGCGCCTGCACGTCGTTGACGATGGTGCTCTTGTTCTTGTCGGTGAACGGAACGGTGAGCTTCGCCTGCAGGGCGTACGGTCCGTTGTTGGTGGTCACGACGGTGGTCGAAGCGAAGATGTTGCCGCCCTTGTCGCGATCACCGGCAACGATGCCGGTATGCGACACGACGTGACCGATGCTCAGGACGGTGACCTTGGCGAGGTTCGTCTTGACGCTCGTCTGGGCATGCGCGCGCCCGGTGAAGAGCGCGACAAGCGCCACGGCGATGGCGAGGACGACGATCCACGCGGCGGCGCGGTTGGCCAGCACGATGAGCCGGTGGATCAGGTCATCTGCTGTGGCGACTTCACGACGATCTGACATGTGGAAGACAGCTCTGTGCAGTCCTCGTGCCCGGCGCGATGCCCGGAGATCTCCGGACCGCAGCCCAGGAGATAGTGGCGCGATGAAAGCCGCATCACGACTGGCTTTGGCGGGGTGCACGAGTTCCGCTGCAGTAATGAATGACATGCTGCCCGGGCCGCTGTTGCGCCGCCGCACCTGTCACCCTCGTCGCGGAGGCACGGCAAAGTTGTGGCATCGCCGCGACGACGCGACAGTAGTTCTTCCGGCGAAATCGCTTAGTGAATCGTCGAAACGGGTCGTCGAAACGACCTGAAATCCACTGCTCGAATCGATCCAGATGCCCGCGAGCTAAGACTCGCGCCCGCCACGATTTGCGCCTGCTGTATTGCGCGCGAAAACAACGCCGACTTCGCTAGTCATGACATGCACGGTTCCTGTCGCGAGCCTGACTCGTGGCATGGAACCTCCGTCTGGGGCCTGCGATCCGGTGCGCCCGCTGCTCCGGAGAATCTCACAAACGTTCCAACATTTTCTTCGGAGGTAGTATGCGTTTCACCAAGGTCGTGCCGTTTCTCGGCGCGGCACTGGCGTTCGGCGCTACGTCGCTGAGCGCACAGGGAACCTGCACCACGACGCCGTCGTGCACGGTGACCAACACCGCGAGCGCCACGGTCAACACCGTTGCCCGCCTCACGCTCGACGCGGACAACACCGACCTCGGCACACCGGCCGAAGCCGACTTCATCGCCGGCCACAAGGACGCTGCTGGTCCGACCGCGACGGTGCTGTCGAACACTGCGTGGCATGTGTCGGTCGTTGGTAACACGCCGAGCTTCGGCGCAGCTGGGGTTGGCGCCCGCGCGAGCAAGCCGGCAAGCGATCTCCTCTGGGGTACCACGGTCGGGACGTACGGCAACAACGCCGGAACCGCTGCTACGCTGTTCAATGGCAATGGCACCGCCGGTTCGTCGCAGCAGGCGTTCTATCGCACCAACTGGAGCTTCACGCTCGACACGCCGGGCACGTACACGCTCGTCGTGAACTACACGCTCAGCGAGCCGTGAAGCTGTTGTCATCACTGACCGATTCCGGGTGCGCGCCGTTGCGCGCACTGCGGCGTCGGTGTTTGCACGGCGTCGTGGGCGCACTTGCGCTCGCGGCGTTTGGCGCGGCCGCAACTCCGGCGGCGGCGCAGATCGCGATCGACCGGACCGAGATCCAGTTCCGGGCCGAGCCGGGTGAGCCGACCGTGGCACTGATCGGACTGCACAACGAGGGGAAGGAACGGGTCCAGGCGGTGGTGCGGCTGGAGGACTGGGACCGCGCCAGCGATGGGACGAACAACTGGTATCCGTACGCGACCAAGCCGGGATCGTGTGGCAAGGCACTCGACGTCTTCCCGCTCACCGTGTCGCTGGAGCCGGATGCGCGGCAGAGCATTCGCGTCAGGATGGATTCGACCGTGCGGGCCGATCACGAATGCTGGGCCGGCGCGATCGTCGAGACGGTGCAGCCGCATGTGGTCAACGGGCGAAACGTGGCGTACGTCCTTCGCACTGCAACGAAGATCTACGTTGAGCCGCCGACGATCGCGGCCCATGGTGAAGTTGCCGCACTCAAGGTGATCAAGAGCGATTCGGCGACGGGAACTTCAGTGCCGGCCGATTCCGCGGTGGAACTCGAATTCAACAACACCGGTGCCAGGCACCTGGTGACCAGCGGCGAGATCCAGTTCCGCCGCCCCGACAATTCGATCGCCGAGACCGTGAAGCTCCCGATGCTGTACACGCTTCCCGGGGCGAAGAGCACGGCGCGCGTTGCGATGCCGAAGCTTGCCGCGGGGCGGTACGTCGTGCTTGCCGTGCTCGATTACGGCGGCGACGAACTGGCGGCGGGGCAGATCGAGTACGAGGTCAGGTGATGGAGAATCGCGGATTGTGTAACGGCCACTCGATTGTCGTGGCGTTGCTAGTTAGCGCGCTGGCTGTGCCGTGTTCGGCGCAGTCTTTTTCGTCGGGGACGCATCTATCTCAGACGATCACCACGCCAACGGCAACGGAATATGACGCCGGCGCCACTACTGCCACGCCTGCAGCAACGAATTTCTCCGTCACGATCAGCGTTCCGACCGGCGGTGGAAGCAACCCGCACTACGACTTGACCTTGGCGCGCGGGACCAATCTTCAGGGGCAGCTGCTTGATATTCAATGGCAGATTGTGAGCGTCAGTAATGCGACCAACTGTGGAAGCCCTGCGGTTGGAGCGCCATTCGCGGAAATAAGCAGCTTGCCGATTTTGACAATGGGGAAGAACAGCTCGCCCTGTACTGTGACCATTGCATTTCGCGTTGCGGGTCTGTCGTACGCGGTTCAGGATGTGGGAGCCGGAGGCACTTTCGCCAACTTTGCACAAAATGTCGTCTTCACAGTGACGACCCGGTAACGACGTGATGCGTCGCACTGTCCTCGGGATTCTGCTAGCGTGCACCTTGTGCACCGGGCTTGCGAGCGCGCAAGAATCCTCGCGCCCGGCCGGGCCACACGTCGTCGCAGCCACATTCCCGCGCCCGGACGGCGAAGTCCTCACCGCACCCGCCGTCGTCGCGCGCGCGACACCGCGCTCGTTCCAGATCATCGAAGTGACGATTCCACCAGCAATCGCATCGACGCAATCGATTCCCTACACCGTCGAACCGTCGGGATCGACGCCGGTCGTCAGCCGTCGCAGCGGAACGATCGAGCCGGCGAAGCCTGGCGCACCGGTTGGACCGCGTTCGCTGCTGGTGACGTTCTCGATTCCGAAGCACGCGCCGGCCGGGATGGTCGAGGTCGCACGGGTGAGGTTCTTCCCGCCCGGTGGTACGCCGATCGAAGTGCCGGTCAACGTCCTCGTCGATGCCAGCGAAGCGATCCAGCTGACGGTCGGTGAAGCATTGCACGGCGTTCACGCCGGTGAGCGCTTTCTGTTGACCTACCGCGTGACGAATCTTGGCAACACTCCGGAAACGGTCGAAGTCAAGGCGGTCCTTCCGGCCGGGTGGACGCTCTACGCCACCGGTGCCGCGACGCGGCTCGGGATCAACGGAATGATCGAGCAGCAGATGACGATCGGCGTGCCACTCAACGCCGGGACCGGAGCTTCGAACCTGCGACTCGTCGCCTACGCCAACGGCGCGCCAGTTTCGACGGCCGAGGCGTCGGTCGATGTGGTCGACAGCAAGGACAACCTGGCCAATGGACCGGTGGTGTCGACGGCGATGTCGTTCGGCTGGGATCCGAATGGCACGATGGCGTCGGGGATTTCGGTGGGAGTCGCCGGGCATCTCACCGATTCGATCTCGATCCAGGCGCGCTTCTCCAGCACGCCGCGAGTCGCCGGATCGAGCGGCTACGCGCTGTCGCAGGCCGGCTTCTATCAGACGCCGCCAATGCTGCAGCTCACCGCTCCGCGCCTCCGTCTCGGCCTCGGCCTCACGGGAGAGCAGTTCTCCCAGCTTACCGGCTACAGTGTCAACGGCAACGGTATCTCGGCCGACGTGACTCGCGGGAAGTGGCAGGCGTCGATGCTGGTCGCGAATCCCGGATATGGCCAGCTCCCCGACAGCGGGATTCTTGCCGGCGGGCGCGTCGAGATGAACGCCGGTGCAGTGACCTACTCCGGTTCCGCGACGCACCTCGTCGACAACCAGGGTTCGCTGCACCGGTCGCTCGATGCGCTGTCGGTCGGCGCCACGCTGCCGCAATTCCTCAACGGGACCGCCGCAGCCGAACTTGCCGAACGATGGACAGCCGAGGGAGTGGCACCGGGCTGGACGACGTCGTATGCGCGGAACACCGCCGGCGACAACCTGTCGCTGCGACTGCTGCACGCGCCGGGTGGAACGAGTGCCTTTGCGCAAGCCGCCGATCAGATTCTGGCGTCGGGCGGGCGCTCGATCACGCATCACCTGTCGGTGAGCGGTTCGTACACGATGTCGCAGGACGACGCCGGCGCAGGGTTCGGCGAACTCACCAGCCACAGCTGGAGCGCGGGCCCGCAATTGCAGGTCTCGCGCGCGCTCGGTTTCTCAGTGTCGGCCCGGCAGACGGCGTTTGCGGCGACAGGGACCAACGGATCGTTCAGCAACGGGGAGACCGGAACCGATATCGGCGCTTCGTTCCGCACCGGGGCGATGTATGTCACGTCGTTCGGATCGCTGGTGCAGGCGTCGAATGCGACGTCGATGCCCGACGGCGGACGGCTGGTGCAGGATGGACTTCGCCAGACGCTCAACGCCACGGCAGGGGTCGGCGGCAATCACGGTACGTTGGAGCTCAACACGCAGCTGTCGCGCAACAATGCATCGCTGGGGCAGATTCCCGAGCAGCTCGACGTGACACTGCGTGCCGATCGCGTCCCCCTCATCGCGGCGCAGCACATGCGCGTCTTCCTTTCCACGTCGGTGCGCCGGTCGTACACGCCGGGGTTCATCACGCCGAGAACGTATGAGACCGCGGCAATCGATGCGGAGCTGCCGATGGGGCTCTCGATCGGCGTGAGCGCCCAGCGGAATCCGTTCCTTCTCGCCGGCACCACGTCGGGCGGCTGGCTCTACGGTTTGCGCGTGGGCCGCGGGACGGCGCTGCCGCGGGTGAGCAGCAGCGAAACGCGCGGCATCGTCTACAAGGATCTCAATGACAACGGCGCCCTCGATCCGGGTGAACCCGGTGTATCGGGAGTGGTCGTACGGCGCGGCAATGAATCGGCGATCACCGAGGCCGATGGTTCATACCGCTTCCTCGGAATGACGCGCGACTCGGTGACGCTCGATCCGTCGTCGCTCAAGGTCGGGATGATCGCCGGCTCTGTGAGGCAGCACGCCAACCGGCGCGAAATCGCCGTGGTCGCGGTGTCGCCGGTGGAGATCGAGCTCGACCGTTCGGGAAGTGATCTTGTGCAGGCAGATACCAGCGCCCTCGCCGACATCGCCGTCCTGGCCCGGGATGACAGCGGCCGAGTCTGGGTGTCGCGGCGGAGCAGTGCGGCGGTGGCGGTGTTCGACGCCTTGCCTCCTGGGCACTACACCGTGCAGATCGACCTCGGCGATTCGCAGGAGAAGCTCGAGACGCGCGCGGCGCTTCCGGTATTCACGGTGAACGGGACAACCGCGGCGAAGCGGGTGAAGGTGGCGCTTTTCGCGCGGCCGGTGAAAGTGAAGAATCTCGACCAGCCGAACGCACCGCCGGCGCCAGATGGCGGAGTGCATCAGTGAAGCGGGCCGCGATGCTGGTAATCGCCGCGATCGCAACGGCCGGGTGCCAGATGGATGCGACGGCATCGTGCTCGGCCGTGCCGAATATCGTGGGAACGTGGCGCTACGCCGCGACCGAATCGTCGCCGGTACATGCGAGCATCGCCGGGACGCTGTCGATCACGTCGGCAAGCTGTGATGGGATCGTCGGATCGATGGATGTGGTCGAATCCGACCAGGGCGGCGGCCAGCAGCGGCTCGCAGGCCCTTTGACCGGTCAAGTGGTCGATGGAGCGTCGTTCCAGTTCTCGGCGTTCGTGGACGGAAACGCGCGACAGCACCTTGCATCGGTGGCGGGTGATTCGGTGTCGGGAAGCTGGGTCGAGTCGGCGGCGGCGGCGTCTGGGACGTTCGGAGGGCGAAAGGAATGAAGCGCTCGCGCACTCTACCGGCGGTCCTGATCGCTGCCTTCCTGCTCATCTCGGCAACGCGCTCACCGCTCGTTTCACAGTGTACAGGCGCGACATGCACTGTGACAATCAACATGACTGTGAAACCGGTCCTGACGATTGATCTCACCGGCAACAATGCGAACACGGCGCTCGGAACCCCTGGCCAAGCCGACTTCGCTGCTGGTGGCCTGACCGCGACCGGTCCCACGGTAACGATCAAGGCGAACGGTGGGTACGCTGTATCCGTTGCGGCGACTAAGGCAACATTTGACTACGCCGGCGCCTTCAACAACCCTTTGAAACCGGCGTCGGATCTGACATGGGCTCCCGGGGTCGGCGCAGCACCTGGTTCCTGTTCGGGAGTCACCAGCTTCGGTCATAACGTTGGCGCAAGCACAAATCTGATGTCTGGCAGCGTTGGTGCCCCGGCGACAAACGTATCGCCTCCGTCGCAGACGCTTTGCTATCGAACCCTTTGGACCTTCGCCGCGTCACCACCCGGAACGTATACCATTCACGTGGTCTTTACGCTGTCGGAGCCATAGACGGCCCAAACTCGCGGCGGTTGGCTGCCGCGAGCCAAACACCACTGCGGCGCTATACGACGTCATCCGCGACACAATGACACGATTCCATAATTGGTTGCCTTTGCGACCGGTGCAGCGAGCTTGCACGCCGATGCAGTCGGCTTGCATCGGGATGCAATGAGCCCGAACGCCGATGAAGTCCGCGCGCATCGGGATGCAATGAGCCCGAACGCCGATGAAACCCGCTTGCATCGGGATGCAGTAAGCCCGAACGGCCGTGAAGTCCGCTTGCATCGGGATGCAGTAAGCCCGAAAGGCGATGAAGTCCGCTTTCAGCGAGATGCAACGAGCCCGAACAGCCATGCAGTCCGCTTGCATCAAGATGCAGTGGACCCGAACGCCGATTCGATCGTCGCGAATGGCCGTGAAGAGAGCTCTGCGGCAGTCGAAGTCGTCGTTGATGGATATGAGAAGGTCGTTGAGGCAGATGAACTGGGCGCGCACGACCGTGCGATGAGCTTTATCGGCCATGCAATGATCGCGCATCGCCATGCAGTGAGCTTGCACGCCGTCGAAGTGAGCTTGAACGGACCCGATACGGGCGCGAAGGCGTATGAAGTCGCCTTGCAGCGCCGTAGATGACAGCGAACGGCGATGCATTGAGCTTGCGGCGTCATGCAGTGAGCCCGGAGCGCCATGAGATCGTCCCGACGAGGGTCGATACGGACCCGCAGCGACATGAAATGGTGTCGATTCGCCCATAGATGACCGTGAATGGCCACGAGAAGGTCGCGCAGAGGTTCGAGGAGCTCGCGAATCGAGACGAGAAGGTCGTGAAGCGGGATGAGACGGGAGCGATCAGGCGCCGACAGTGCTAATCGTAGTGGTAACGTGCTTGCAGGAACTCGATGCGGTCGCCGAACACCTCGTAGATGAGCCGGTCGGCTTCGCTGACCCGCCGCGACCAGACGTTGCCGCCGAAATGCTTCAGGTGTTCAGGCTTGCCAATACCGGCGAAGGGGTCGCGAAGGGTCGCGTCGATGAGGTCGAGCACCCGAAGGGCTGTCTTCCGGTTGGTCTCCACCCAGTATCGAATATCGTCGAGACATTCGTTCTGAATGACGGCGCGCCTGGCTGAAGGCATACCGGGTTCAGCGGGGGAGATTCAGTTCACGACGCAACGATGCGAGGTCGGTGGGCTTGCTCCGTCCACTCCTGGCCCGGGTGAGCGCAGCAAGGAGCCGAGCTGCGTTGGCTGGCGAACGCAGCAGGTATGCCGTCTCATGCAGGGAGGCGAGCTCATCGGCCGGGATGAGCGCCATGTCCTCGTGACCGCGTCGCTCGATGACAGCAGCTTCTCGGGAATTCTCGACCTCGTCCCAGAGCGAAGCGAGGTTCTCACGGGCGTTACTGTAGGTTGTCTTGATGCTCATGGGTGCCCCGGATGACTTGTACAGACAACCTGTACAATACGCGCTTCAGTGTCAAGCGGGTCCGGCCAAGACACAGCGCCATGGGTAGTGAGGCGGACCGTGGAGAATCATGTGAATGAACCAGCGCTGATCTCCTTGCCTCCTATACGCGCCCCATCCCGCTCCTGGCTTCGCATGTCGCTGCTGGTCGCGAAGATCGCATCGCTTGGCGCAATGGCCGGCGCATTGGCTGGCGCCGTTGCAGCCGCCGGATGGCTGGTGATCTTTGCGCCTCGCGACCTCGGCGCAGTCGCTCTTGGCGCACTGATCGCCGCCCCGATTGGCGCAGTCTTCGGTGCCGTCCTCTTCCCGCTTGCAGGCTTCACCGTGCTGCGGCAGATCCCGCTCTGGCGGATCATCGTACTGACCCTGGTCGGGGCATCGGCCGGAGGGATCATCGGCGCGCAGTATTTGGGATCGGCGTGGCTCGTGGGTCCGGTGGTCGGGTTCTGCGCCGCGGTGAGCTGGCTGGCGATTCGGGCCCGCGGAAAGAAGTTGCCGTCGTCAGCCGTACTCTGTGCTGTCGCTTTGCTCGTTCCCGCCGCCCGGATCAACGCCCAATCCGCGCATGACGAATTGCTGACCCGATCACGGCTTCGCCTCTACTGTCGCTACTCCCCGAACCACCGCGCTTCTCTCGACGAACCGAACTTCTTCTTGTCCGCCCGCCGCTCCTTCGACGGCTCGATGAACTTGCCGGCCGGTTTCGGTCCAGAGAAGAAGTCGATCTCGACCGTACCAACTCTCCCCGCGCCAAACTCGATGTAGCAATGCCCGGCGCCGAGGTACGGCGAGTGCGTGCCGCTGCCGGCGAGGTTGGCGATGATCGACGTTGCCACCGCGCGCCCCGCCCCTTCGGCAAAGACACCAGCCTTCGGCGCGCCGGTGAAGGAGACGTCGCCGATGGCGTAGACGCCGGGCCACTTCGTCGCCAGCGTCTCGCGATCGACCTTGATCCACCCGTTCTCGGTCATTCCGCTCGCCTCGACCACTGCTGGCGCCCGATGGACCGGCACGCCGAGGAAGAGATCGAATGGCAATTCACTGCCGTCGTTGAGGACGGCGACCTTGCGCGCTCCATCGAGCGACGCCACGCGCCGGTCGGCAACGCAATGGATCCCGCGCTCGGCGAAGGCATCGAGGAGCGCGCGCGACGTTTCCGGTGATGGGGGGATCGGCACAGCGAACGGAATCACCAGGGTGATCTCGCAGCGATCGCGCACTCCCTTCGTCACGAGGTTGTCGTGCAGCAGGAGTGCCGCCTCGCTCGGCGCCGGCGGACACTTGTACGGTGCGCCGCAGACGCCGACGACTGCGCGTCCACTGGAGAAACCGGCAATGACGTCGCGCAACGCCGTGGCCCCCGCGACGGTGTAGAACTCATGGCCGGCCTCCGCGAGCCCCGGTGTCGCGGCGAAGTCGTAGTCGGCGCCGAGGGCGACGACGAGGATGTCGGGCTCGAAGGTACCAGCGTCAGTGGTGACGCGGCGCGCGACCGGATCGATCGCGGTGACGGTCTGCTGCAGGAAGCGAAGCCCGGGCTTGAGGATCCGGCGGTACGGGATCCGGACGCTTTCGGGCGTGGCGTGCCCGAACATGATGTCGAGCTTGGAGAATCCGAAGACGAAGGTGTCGCTCTTGTCGATCAGGGTCACGCTGACTTCGTCGCCGAAGCGCTCCGAGAGCGACGCTGCCAGTTCGAGGCCGCCAAAGCCGGCGCCGAGGATGAGAACTTCCTTCGCCATCGCGTTGCTCCCGTGGAGTGGTGGTGACTGCGACTGGATTGTACACCGTCCAGCCGGCCGACGTGAGCGGCGCGTGACTCCGGCGTGACTTCATGGTGACGGTCGTTCACTAGATACCCAGCACCCCATTCGTCGCCGCGGCGCCCCCGGTTCCACTCGCCCCGGTCATCCCGTGCTGGAGTCCGTCGCTCGATGCAAATCGACCGCCCGTTCGCCGCCGTTGTCGCATTCGCCGTGGCCGTCGCCGGCTGCACGTCGCGCCCAGTTTCCCCGGACGCCCTTGCCACCGCCACACCGATCAAGCACCTGGTGGTGATCTTCGACGAGAATGTCTCGTTCGATCACTACTTCGCCACCTATCCCGTGGCGCAGAACCCGGCAGGGGAACCGGTGTTCACGGCCGCGGCCGGGACGCCGACGGTCAATGGTCTCAAGGGCGACCTTCTCTTCCACAACGCCAACATGACTGCGGCTCGCAACGGCGACCTGAAAAGCAATCCGTTCCGGCTCGATCGCTCGCAGGCGGCGACTGCGTCGCAGTCGCACCTCTATACCGCGGAACAGATGGCGTATCACGGAGGGATCGCCGATCTCTTCCCCTATTTCACCGGCCAGGGAATGATCGGCGGCACTGGCAGCTTCTCCACGCCATCGGTGGTGATGGGGTACTACGACGGCAACACCGTGACGGCGCTGTGGAATTACGCGCAGCATTTCGCGATGAGCGACAACGCCTACAGCAATCAGTATGGACCGTCGACGCCCGGGGCGATCAACCTGATCTCCGGGCAGACCAACGGCGTGCAGGTGGTCAAGCAGACCGACTCGAGCTGGTACGTCCGTGACGGCCAGGGCGGTACGACGCTGATCAACGACGTGCAGCCGGCGCACGACACCTGCTCATTTCCGTACGACGCCGCGACCTTCACCGGGAAGAATATCGGCGACCTGCTCAACGCCCGCGCGGTGCCATGGGGATGGTTCGAGGGAGGGTTCGATCTCTCGGTGAAGAACGGCGACAGGAGTACCGGTTGCGCCCGGATGAGCCGATCGAAAGTGACCGGCCTCGGCTCGTCGGATTATCTCCCTCATCACGAGCCGTTCCAGTTCTACCCGTCGACCGCGAATCCGAAGCATCGGCGCCCCGCATCGATCGCCGCGATCGGCGTCTCGGGCGACAGTGCCAATCATCAGTACGATCTCCATGATTTCATCGACGCCGTGCAGGGCGGCAACTTCCCCGCGGTGTCGTTTCTCAAGGCGGCCGCGTTCCAGGACGGCCACGCCGGATATTCCGATCCGCTCGACGAGCAACGCTTCGTCGTCGAACTGCTGAACTTCCTGCAGCAGCGTCCCGAGTGGAAGGGCACCGCCGTGGTCATCCTCTACGATGATTCGGACGGATGGTACGATCATCAATTCGCGCCGGTTGCCAACGCCTCCTTCTCCCGCGCCGACCATCTCGACGCACTCGGCGCCTGCGGAACGAAAGGGACGACGCCGCAGCTCGGCGGCGTCAGCGGGAAGGGACCGGTCGACGGGCGCTGCGGCCCCGGGACACGACAACCGTTCCTGGTGATTTCGCCATACGCGCGCACCAACTTCGTCGATCACACCCTGATCACGCAGGCGTCGGTGCTGCGGTTCATCGAGGACAACTGGCTGAATGGCGTCCGGATCGGTGGCGGGTCGTTCGACGCGACGGCCGGGGACATCCGCGGGATGTTCGATTTCACCGGCGCCACGCGCGCCTCCATGCTCCTCCTCGACGACTCCCTCGGCACCCCGACGACGCAGCCGTCCGGGGCGTTGCCGCACTAGCGCACGCCAGGACGATGATCGACGCACGGCTGCACGCCTTGCGACGACTCACCGTCGCGGCGATCGGCGTCGGCGTGGTGCGCTGCGCGTCGCACGACAGCGCCCCTCCCCCGCCAATCGGCGCGAACGCGCACCCGGTCACACTTCTCCGTCCCGCACGCGGACCGATTTCGCCAGTCGCCACGCTCGGCCGGGAGATCTTCTTCGATCCAGCGCTCTCCGGGTCGGGACGGATCTCCTGCGCCACCTGTCATGATCCGGCGCACGAGTATGGGCCGCCCAATGATCGGGCGGTGCAGCCCGGCGGAATGACGGGAGGCAACAAAGGAGTGCGAGCGGTGCCTGGCCTGCGCTACGTGGCGTTCGTGCCGCCGTTCAGCATCGGTCCCGCGAACGACGCCGCGGAGAATGCTGGCGCGGCGAGGGCTGCGGTGCAGTCGGCGGGAGCTTCGAGGGTCGCCAAGCGCGCGGGCGCGATGATGGGCGCGTCGTTGGTGCCGAGTGGCGGACTCTTCTGGGACGGGCGTGCCAGCACGCTGCAATCGCAGGCGACCGGTCCGCTCTTCGGTCACGCCGAGATGGACGGAGGGAACATCATCACTGTGGCCAATCGACTGCGGCAGAGGTATGGCGAGCGAATGGCGCAGCTGTTCGGTGAGGAGACGGTTGCGACACCTGCCCGTCTGGTTGACGAAGCGCTCTTTGCCGTGGCGCGGTTCGAGCTCGAAGACTCGTCGTTCACTCCGTACTCGAGCAAGTACGACGCGTACCTCGAAGGAAAAGCGGTGCTGACGTCCGTCGAGGCGCGCGGGCTCAGTGTGTTCGAGGATTCGACAAAGGGGAATTGCGCGGCGTGTCATCTTGACCGACCGGGGCCGCAGGGCGAGCCGCCAGCGTTCACCGATTACGAGTACGAGGCGCTGGGAGTGCCGAGAAACGATTCGTTGGCGGTGAATCGGGATCGCGAGTACGCCGACCTGGGGTTGTGCGGACCGGCGCGGCGCGATCTCTCGGCGGTCGCCGCCTACTGCGGACTCTTCCGCACGCCGTCGCTCCGGAATGTCGCGACGCGGAAGGTCTTCTTTCACAATGGTGTCTACCGGACGCTGGCGGACGTGGTGCGATTCTATAACCTGCGTGCGGTCGATCCCGGGGCGATCTATGGGCGAGATCGGTCGGGACGGCTTCGCGGGGACAGCGATCTGCCGGCCTCGTTTCGCGGCAACATCGATACGATCGATGCGCCGTTCAACCGGCGATCAGGCGAGCGGCCGCCGATGACCCGAGAAGAGATGGGCGACCTGGTCGCGTTTCTCGGGACATTGACCGACGGGTACCGTTTCAGTGGATCGTCGGACCGACGTTGAGCAAGTGCGCCACATCGACGGTCACCGACTCATCCAGCGCCGGATGACGCCAGTCGAACGAGCCGCGCTCGATCACGGGGCGGGTCGCGTCGGGGGTCCATACTTCGATCTCGCGTTCGTCGATGTTGACGATCCAGTACACCGGAATCCGCTGTTCCTGGTAGAGCCGCCGCTTGGTGAACCGGTCGGCGCGGCCGGTGGATGGCGAGAGCACTTCGACCACGAGCAACAGCTCCTCCACATCGGACCACCGCCCGGTGCGGATGGATTCATCGAGATCGGCGACAAAAAGGTCGGGCTGGACGAGGGTATCGTCGCTCCAGGAGATATCGGCCGGCGAGGTGAGGAGTGCTTCGAGGCCGTGGCGCACGAGATACTGAAAGAGGACGCCGGTCAGTCGCGCAATAACGACCTGATGCCACAGGCCTGGAGCGGGAGTCACGAAGAGCTTACCGTGGACGGTCTCGTAGCGCTTCCCGTCTTCGGGAATCGCGCGAACGTCGTCGGCAGTGAAATACGCCGGTAGCGCCATGGGCATAGTATCGTCTCGGCGATCGGGGGACGGCAAGTCTGATCCACGCGGCGAATCTGTCGCCGTGACGGCGGGAGAGCGGATCATTTCTACTGGAGGGTGATTCTTTCCACGCCCCCTGCCGATCGACGATCCAAACTGATACTTTTCCGTTCAGGTGGCCGTTTCGTGGCCGCCGCTTCCCGGTACAGACCGATTCGATCGCGAACGCGAACCGTCCTTCACCCTTACTCGCGGACCACTCATGCCCTCGAGCCGGCGCGGCTGGACCTTGATCGAACTCCTCGTGGTGGTGGCGATCATCGCCATTCTCGCCGCGATCGCCCTGCCGCGGATGGCGGCGACGAAGGACAAGGCGCGGATGGCGTCGATCATCAGTGACATCCGCAACTCCGAGACGGCAGAGACGTCGTACTTCTCCGATTTCCAGACATTCGGCACGTTCGGACAGCTGCAGACGGCGAGCAATTTCAACCTGACCAGCGGCAACACGATGACGATCACCGCCGGGGCGAGTGGCTACACGGCGACAGCGACCAATTCACAGATCTCGAAGGGGGCGACGTCGTGCCATATCGAGGTCGGCGGCGGGGCGACGTCGGGGGCGGACGGGCTGATTCTCTGTCCGTGAGTGCTGTCGTGGTTACTGCACCCCGTTGTCCGGCGGGAGGGTGAAGCGGAGGGCGGCACTCGATTGATGTGTGTAGCAGCCGCGGAAGAAGTAGAGTGCGTTCGCGGATCGGCTGACCGACAGCGCCCCTCGAAGATTGGTATTGCAGGTTGCTTCGTAGCTCTGGGGAGCGTCCAGCCGCCCGACGACACGGAACGTGGCCCGATCGAGGACGAGCACCTCGGACGAAAGCGCCGGGTTGCCGGGTTGGGTCGCCGTCAGGGTCAGGACGTAGACCAACGGCCGCGCGGGGTCGTACGCGACTTCGTATGCGTTCGCGCTGAACGTCGTGTCCTGCAGGACGGTGCCGTCCGACGCGTTCAGTTGGATGAGCCGACCCGATCCAGATCCGGTCATCGCAAGGAATGACCCGTCGGCTGAAAAATCGGCGCCGTATGCTCCTCCGTCCATCGGCACGTGGAACGCCACATTGCCACTTGGCAAATCGAGCACCGGAATTCCGGCGCTGCCAGAGAGATCCGGCGTCCCCGTCGCCCGGTCGTGCCTCGGCGAGATATATGTGCCCGTCCCATTTCCAATAAGCGCCAACGTCGTTGTCGGCGTGCCACCCTCAGGCGCGGTCGAGTCGACATTGGCGACCACGTACCCGCCCGCTTTCCCTGCAACGAACCAGGTCGTCGGGGAGAGCCGCATGATGTCACGCACCGGGCCGTCAAGAAACACGTTGGGCGGCGACAGCGGTACCAAAACCGTCGGGGAATCCAGACGCACCCGGAAGAACGCCTGGGGCGGGCCGCTGAACGGCTCGTCCGGGCCTTGCACGATGAGCGCGCTGTCATCGGCATAGGTGAAGCCAGGCCCGTACAGCCCGAAGCCAAAGCCACCGTGACCACCAAGACCGCGGATCGGTGTTATCGCATGGGTGTCGAGATTGACTACGTGAATGATGTCGCTGTCATCGGTCCCCATTACCATCGCATGCGGCGTTCCGCGCGGCCATGCATACGTGTCCCAGTCGTTCTGGATCGGATAGCTGGTGCTGTCGGCATAGCCGTACACCGTGATCGGATCGAGTGTCTTGACGACGGCCGCGAACTGGAGTGAGAGCGGATAGCTCCCCGCCATCGTCGAGGGTGGGAGATTGACCGAGAGTGTCGTATCGTCGACGCGGTGCAGCACCAGCGATGTGCCGTTGAACTGCGCCACGCCGGTCGTGTCGATCGCGCCGTGAAAGGCTGACGAGCGGATTGTCACCGTCGAACCCGCCCAGATGTCGTGCGGTCCGACAGTGAAGGTCGTAGCTGGAGGGGTCGTCGTCTGGTCGGGCGAGTTGCTGCTGCAGGCGGCGACCAGGAGTGCGGCCATTCCGACAACGAGCGGAAAGAAGGTGCCGCGGCGGCTGCGGCGAACGGATCGCCTGGCAGACGTCGTATGGCTCATTGGATCCCGCTGTCCGAAGGGAGGGTGAAGCGCAGTGCGACCGATGGTGTCGTGTAACACCCTCGGAAGGCGTAGAGTGCATTCCCCGAACTGCTCACCGAGAGCGCGCCGCTGAAGTTGGTATTACAGGTCGCGGCGGAATTCTGCGGCGTTTCCATCCGCCCGACAACGCGGAAGGTACCGCGGTCAAGGACAACGACCTCCGATTTCAGCACCGAAGAACCCAGGTCGGTGACCAGCGTCCAGACGTACAGGAGCGGGCGAACGGGATCGAATGACGCCAGATAGGTATTGGTGCTGAAAGTCGTATCGTGCTGCATGGTTCCATCGTTTGCGCTTACAACCATTAATCTGCCGAAGAACCCTTCACGTGCCTGGCTTCCCCCCGTCATTGCGAGGAGTGACCCGTCGGCCGAAAAGTCGGCGCTGCTCGCACCAATCGGCATCGGTACGGCGAACGCAACGTTTCCGCTTGGCATCGCGAGGACCGGAACACCGGCGCCAGCCACTATGTGGTCGGGCGCGTAGGTCGCGCGGTCGTGTCGCGGCGACATGTACACGCCCCACGCGTCGCCGCCAGTCGGCAATGGCGTGATCGTCCCGGCCGAGAAGGGATCGGTCGAATCGACGTTCGTCACAACGACGGAGCCGCTCTTCCCCGCCGCAAACCACGTCGTTGGACCAAGTTTGAGCAGTTGGTGTGGCGGCCCGTCGAGACCGACGTTCAGCCCGAGCTGCGGAATAAACACCGGTGGTGACACTGCGTGGATCAGCGCGTACGACGGAGGCGAAGAAGGTGTGGCGGGCTGGACGACGAGGGCGTTGTCGTCGGCGTAGGTGAAACCGGGGCTGTCGAGGCCAGTGTTGGCCCCGTGGCTGCTGAGACCTGAGATCAGGGTAACCGCATGGGTATCGAGATCGACGAGGTGAATGACGTCGCCGTCATTGGTCCCCATCACCATCGCATGCGGCGTTCCGCGCGGCCATGCATACGTGTCCCAGTCGTTCTGGATCGGATAGCTGGTGCTGTCGGCATAGCCGTACACCGTGATCGGATCGAGTGTCTTGACGACCGCCGCAAACTGGAGTGAGAGCGGATAGCTCCCCGCCATCGTACTAGGCGGAAGATCGACCGAGACGGTCGTGTCGTCGACCCGGTGCAGCACCAGCGATGTGCCGTTGAACTGGGCTACGCCGGTCGTGTCGATCGCGCCGTGAAAGGCTGACGAGCGGATTGTCACCGTCGAACCCGCCCAGATGTCGTGCGGACCGACAGTGAACGTCGCTGCTGGAGGAGTCGTCGTCTGGTCGGGCGAGTTGCTGCTGCAGGCGGCGACGAAGGCAATTGCAATAACGGGATAACGCGACGGGCGGATCGTCATGGAGCCGGAACCTCGTGGTGGCTTGAGACGCAGTGTACCGGAGGATCACGCAGCCGGCTCACAATATTCGCAGGTACCGGCATCCACAAGAGCGGGACTTCTCATATTGCGCCGGCTTGGCGCGGTGCCTGCCGCCGTCAGTGAATCAATCCGGTATCCAGAAAGATTGCGTCCGGCCGTCCAGCGCCGATCGAGCGCTCGAGCACGACGCTGCTTGACGTCGGCGAGAGCTGCGCACGAAGGAAAGTCCGCGCGTCGCGCGCCAGTTCGGTCACGTCCTGGCTATCGAGATCGAGCCCGTAGAAGATCGAACCGGTCGGCGAATTCGTCGTCACCAGGCAGAACGTTCCCTTGCAGGAGATGTCGGCGATGGTGCGAAACGGCGCGGCGGGGATCTGCGCAACCACATTCGCAGTCCCACCGGCGACCGCGACGCGGCGAATCGTCGTCGAATCGGAGTCGTGCGAAAAGATGATCGACGCGCCGTTTTCCGCGAGCGAATAGTGGCTGGCATCGAACGTCCCGGTGACAAGCTGCATCGGAGCACCGCCGGTGTTGCCGCGGTAGACGCCGAGCGGCATCATGAATCCCAGGACATTGAGGTTGATCCCCAGCGCAAGAAAGTCTCCGGTCCCGACCCAGTGAAGATCAGTGAGCCAGTCGACCTGGGTCGAATTGAACGGCGAGATCCCGAGGTGATCGTGGTACAGCGTCTGGAGCTTGCGAGGCGCAGGCCCGGCATCGCCAGTCGTGTCGGCAAACCAGAGCTCTGCGTGCCATCCGAGCGGAAACGGGGTGCAGATGCATGGAATCGGCGCCGAAGGATTCGGCCCGATCGCCTCGACGTAGAGCAAGCGCGCGCCTGACCCGAGCGAGATTGCGGGGAATCGTTCGGCCGAATCGGGTTTGGCGATCATCGGCTGGCGCGACTCGCAGCGACTCCAGTTGACCGACCCGCTCACCGGAGGCTGCATGTCGATCGCGGAGATCGTACCCGACGGCGGCGGATGAATGGTGAGGCAGCGGCCGGAATAGAGGATCCCGGCACCGTCGTCGGTCCACGTGGGGTTGGCACCGATGCTGTCGATCGTGATCTCGGCGCCCGGGGTCCGTGGGCCGATCGCGCCGTAGTTGGCGCCCGGGAAGGAGTCGGAGTGGCAGGCGAGGATGAGCAGGATCGCAATCGCAGGGAATGCCCGCCGATTCATATACCCTCCTTGTTACTGCCCCGCTCCGTGGCACTTCTTGTACTTCTTCCCCGACCCGCAGGGACACGGATCGTTCCGCCCCACTGGTGCGCCACCCACCGGCGCCGGTGCACCGATCGCGCCCGCGGGGGTGCTGATCCGCGGTGGCGGAGCGCCGACGGTGCGGGTCGGCGGCGCGGTGAAGAGATCGTCGGACGACGGCCCGGTCGCAACGGTCGGCTGCTCGATCCGCCGCGGCTGCGGTGGAGGAGGCGGCGCATCGGCGGTGACCTGGATCTTGAGGTACCGCTCCGCGAAGGTCGCCTGCATGTCGCGAAGGAGGTCCTCGAACATCTCGAACGCTTCCTTCTTGTACTCGACCAGCGGATCGCGCTGGCCGTAGGCGCGGTACTGGATCGCGTTGCGAAGTTGATCGAGATCGTAGAGATGATCCTTCCACTTCTCGTCGAGCACCGCGAGCATCACCTGTGACAGCACCTGCAGTTCGACATCGGGGACGCCGATCCGGGTTCCGAATTCCTTGAGGTAGGCGATCTTGCGATCGAACGCGACCTCGCCATCGGCGCGAACCACGTCGACGATCGATTCGATGGTCGGCGTCGCCTGGGCATCGAGAATCGATTCCGGCCCGAGCATGAATTGCATCAGCAGCGCCGATCGCAGGCCGGTGCGATCGTATTCCTCGGGGTTCTCGGTCGAGCCGAGATAGTCG
Organism: Gemmatimonadales bacterium; assembly: GCA_036500345.1. Taxonomy (NCBI): domain Bacteria; kingdom Pseudomonadati; phylum Gemmatimonadota; class Gemmatimonadia; order Gemmatimonadales; species Gemmatimonadales bacterium. Next base: position 73,660 of record DASYCE010000010.1, read on the forward strand.
GTGACGGTCCGGTTGACGGCGGCGCGAATCATCTTGAGCGCTTCGGCCTTGAGTTCCTCGCCGCGCTCCAGCGCAAAGAGCCGCGTCGAGTAGATGACCTCGCGCTGCTGGTTCATCACGTCATCGTATTCGAGCAGTCGCTTGCGGGCCTGGAAGTTCTGCAGCTCGACGCGCTGCTGCGCGCTCTCGATCGCGGCGGTGATCAGCTTGCCGGTGATCACCTCGCCTTCCTCGGCGCCGCTCTTGTCCATCATCCGGGCGATGCGGTCCGACCCGAAGAGGCGCATCAGGTCGTCTTCGAGCGACATGAAGAAGAGCGACACGCCGGGATCGCCCTGACGGCCGGAGCGGCCACGCAGCTGGCGGTCGATCCGTCGCGACTCGTGACGCTCGGTGCCGATGATGTGCAGGCCGGCCTTGTCGCTGGTCAGGTCGAGGACCGGATCGAGTTTGATGTCGGTTCCGCGGCCGGCCATGTTGGTCGCGATCGTGATGGCGCCCTTGCGCCCCGCGCCGGCGACGATCTCGGCTTCACGCTGATGGTACTTGGCGTTGAGCACTTCGTGCGGGAGGCCGCGGCGCTTGAGCTGGCGCGACAGCGTCTCGGAGATGTCGACGCTGGTGGTGCCGATCAGGACCGGCCACCCCTCGTTGTGAATCCGCTCGACCTCTTCGGCGACGGCGTTGTACTTCTCGCGCCGCGTCTTGTAGATCTGGTCGACGAGGTCGGCGCGCCGGATCGGCTTGTTGGTCGGGATGACCGCGACCTCGAGCTTGTAGATCGTGTAGAACTCGGTCTCTTCGGTCTCGGCGGTACCGGTCATTCCGGAGAGCTTCTCGTACATCCGGAAATAGTTCTGGATCGTGATCGTGGCGAGGGTCTGCGTCTCGCCCTTCACGGTCACCCCTTCCTTCGCCTCGACCGCCTGGTGCAGCCCGTCGGACCAGCGCCGGCCGTGCATGATGCGGCCGGTGAACTCATCGACAATGAGCACCTGCCCTTCCTGCACGATGTAATCGGTTTCGCGTTCATAGAGGGCGTGCGCCTGCAGCAGCTTGTGGATGATGTGCAGCTGCTCGCTCTTCGCCGCGTAGTCGGCCTCGACCTGCTGGCGCTTCGCTGCCTTCGCCGCCGGATCGAGTTCGTCGTCGTGCTCGATCTGGTGGATCTCCTGCGAGATATCCGGCACGATGAAGAGACCCGGGTCGTGCGGCGAGAGCGCAGCCGATCCCTTGTCGGTGAGGTGGACCGAGTGGCCCTTCTCGTCGAGGACGAAGTAGAGCGATTCCTCGAGGTCGCGCATCTGCTGCTGCCGCATCGCCATCTTGCGGTCGGCGATGTAGTCGAGTTCGGTGCGCTGGACGAGCTGCTTGACGCCGGTCTCGTTCATCAGCTTGAGCAGCTTCTTGTTCTTCGGCGCGCCGAGCTGCGACTGGTACAGCTTGATCCCGGCGTCGGCCTTCGTCTTGTCGTTCTGCAGCAGCCGCTCGCCCTCGGCAACGAGGCCGCTGACGACTTCGTTCTGCAGGCGGACCAGGTCGCCGACCTTGGCGTTGTATCCGCGATAGTGCACGCTGTCCTCGTCGCCGACCGGCCCGGAGATGATCAGCGGCGTGCGGGCTTCGTCGATGAGGATCGAGTCGACTTCGTCGATGATGGCGTAGACGTGGTCGCGCTGCACCCGCTGCTCGAGGGTGAAGACCATGTTGTCGCGCAGGTAGTCGAAGCCGAACTCGTTGTTGGTGCCGTAGGTGATGTCGGCGGAATACGCGGCCCGGCGGTCGGGCGACGACGGCTCGGTGTCGTCGAGACAGGCGACGGTGAGGCCGAGGTACTTGAAGAGGTGCCCCATCCACTGCGAGTCGCGGCGGGCGAGATAGTTGTTGACCGTGACGAGGTGCGCGCCGCGCCCCGGAAGCGCGTTGAGATAGAGCGGCAGCGTGGCAACGAGGGTCTTCCCTTCACCAGTCGCCATTTCGGCGATGCGGCCGCGATGCAGCGCGATCCCGCCGATCAACTGCACGTCGTACGGCACCATGTTCCAGATTTGCGGTTGCCCGATGACGTCGACGGTGGTCCCGACCAGCCGGCGGCACGCTTCGCGAACGGTGGCGTATGCCTCGGGAAGGAGTTCGTCGAGGGTGTTGACGACGGCCTGTTTCCAGGCGTGCTCCGCCTTCTGCAGCTCCTGATCGATCGCCTCACGTTCGACGGGATCGGCGCAGCCGTGCTTGGCTGCGCGGAGGCGGTCGACCTCGGCGCGGAGGGTGTCGGTCTTCTCGGCCAGGATCGCGCGGAAACGGTCGGTCTGTCCCTTGAGCTCGGCTTCGTCGAGCTGGGCAAGGCGCGCCTCATGGCCGTGAATCGACGCCAGCACCGGCTGGAGCCGCTTCACTTCCCGTTCCTGGCGCGATCCGAATACCGATTCGAAGACCTGCTTGATCATTCCCTGCCACTCCCGTAGAGCTGTGACGCCACAATGTAGTCGGCCACCGCCGGGTGAACCCAACCTGCCAGCGACCGTCCCCGAGCGGCCCGTTCGCGGATGGCGGTCGACGAAATCTCGAGAAGCGGGACGTCGATCGCGACATCCCCTTGCCCCCCGGGAAGCGCTGCCGCGCCGCCTGTCGTCGCGGGGCGCCGGAAGACCCCGATCGTCGCGATCGACCGGATCGCCTCGGGTTCGCGCCACCTGCTGAATCCTGCCGCGGTGTCGCTTCCCATCAGCAGGACGAGTTCGGTGTCCGCTGCTTCCGCTCGCAACTCGCGCAGGGTATCGATTGTATACGACGGCCCCGGGCGCGCGAGTTCCCTGCCGTCGGCGACCAGACCCGCCACACCATCTACCGCCAATTCGACCATTCGTAACCGATCCGCCGGGGGCGCCGCGTGGCGACCCTCCTTGAACGGCTGCGTCGCGGCGACGACGAGGCGCACGGCGTCGAGCGCCAGTGCTTCCAGCGCCGCCCTCGCGATGATCAGATGCGCGTTGTGGATCGGATCGAACGAGCCGCCCAGCACGCCGATACGCACGTCAGGGACCGGCCGGCTTCCCGGCGTGCGTCGCGTCGGTGGGTGGCTGGGCCGCGACCTGCGGACATGAGGATCGATACTGGGGCGTCGTCCCCCAGTTGGTCCCCATGTAGGTACAGATGTCCTTGAGATCCTCGGCGTAATTCAGTTTCCGGTACGCCTTCACCAGCAACGCGAGGGCATCGGGGGCGACCGTCGCGCGGGGGTACTGGAAGACCAGGTTCTTGAGGTAGAGGATGGCGGCTTCGTACCCCTTGAGCTTGAAGTAGAAGTTGGCCGACTTGTAGTCACGCTCCGCAAAGCGATTCTCGAGCTCGCGCAATTGCGCCTGCGCCTTTGTTGCCGCGGGCGTGTTGGGATAGCGGGTGATCACCTCGCTGTCGACCGACTGCGCCGTGACGGCGTAGGTCGGATCGAGGTCGGGGGCGCGCCAGAGCCTGAAGTAGGCATCGGCCGCGCGGAACAGCGCTTCGGGAGCGAGCGAATCGGTCGGGAATTCGTCGACCAGGCGGCGATACTCGCGCACCGCCTGCAGCGAGCTTCCTTCGCGGGCATAGAGGTCGCCGAGATAGATCCGCCCGAGGAGGACGCGCCGGTCGCCCGGGCTCATCTCGAGTTCGACGCGATCGAACGCCGCGGCCGCCTTGTCCCACTTGTGGCGGTTATAGAAATCCATCGCGACATTCCACAACGAGTCGACGGTCTTCGGCGACGCGTTGAGTGCCGTCAGCGACACCTTGGGCGGGCGATAGTGATGCGTGCAGGCGCCGAGGAGCGCGAGAATCGCGACGAGCGAAACCTTCGACATGCGGCGCACTACGGGCGAGCCACCGGCGTCGTGTCTCCGGCGAGATGCGGGGTGACCTGCACCAGCCGGGCGAGCGCCATCTGCGCAATCGTATCGGGCGGTTCGTGCGCGGCCGCCTGCTGCCAGCTCACCCGGGCGCCGGTGCTGTCGCCCTGCGAGGCGCGCGCGTCACCAAATCCCACCAGGGCACGCCGGCCGACTGCACCCTGCGGGTCGAGCCGCGCAGCGTGATCGAACCACCGTTCGGCATCGCCGGGGCGCGCGGCGTTCATCGCCTGCAGGCCGAGGCCCAGGTCGCACCATTCCAGTGTCGTCGCGGCGGAATCCTTCGACGACGCGCTTTCCGATTGACGCAGTACACCCTCCAGGATCGGCACCGCTTCACCGCACGCCCCGCGCGCGCGGTCGGCGACACCGAGATCGACCAGCAGTGGATCGTGACTCACCCGTCCCGATGACGCGGCGAGGACCGCGGGAATCAACTCCGCGGCATCGGCCGGCGGTATTGCCGCCAGCGTTCCCGGGCCGAGTGCCAGGCGCCCCGGCGGCCATCCGGGTGCTACGCGGCGCAAGCCGAGGACGGCGGCCTGGAGCGCGGCATCGTTGCCGTCGTGCTGCGCCGCTTCGGCTACCCGCGCCAATCCGCTGGCCGCTTCGCCCGCGCGCGACGTGTCGCCGGTGCCGAGGGCAGTCCACGCCTGCGCCGCGACGAGGAGCATGCCGCCCTGCAGCGCCGCGTCGGCGAGCTTCGCCTGGATTCGCGGTGACTGCCCGGCGGCGCGATAGGCGGTGACGGCATCGCCCCATCGTCCTTCGTGCCATGCATCATCGCCCAGCCGTTCCTTCCCGGGCTGGCCGATCGAGCACGCACCGAGCAGCACGGCGACCAATGGGAGCCGCAATCTCGCACCATTCACCCGGGAATGCGCTCCACCATGGCGAGATAGGCACCGACGCGTTCGAGATCGGGACGCGCTTCCCGGCACGCCCGCCAGGTATCGCGCGCTCCGGCAGTATCGCCGGCGAGGTATCGCGCCATGCCCAGCTGCACCTGCGCGTCGACCCAGTCGGGGCGCGCATCGAGTATCGCCTCGAGCTCTTCGCGCGCCTGCAAGGGATTCCCGGCTTCGAGGAGAAGTCGCGCGAGGCGCAGGCGGAGGTCATGGAACCCCGGTCCGAGCTGCACCGCGCGACGGTACTCCAGCACCGCGTCGGCCGGCGCGCCGGCTTCGGCGTAGAGATCCCCGAGATGGGCGTGCTCGTTGGCGAGACGCGCCGCCACCGGTGCGCTGAATCCTGCGATCGCCGGCCCTTCCGCTGCCGTTGCCGCCGCGAACGACGCCGCGGCCTCGGCGTCGCGCCCGAGCTGATTGAGGATCAACCCGCGATGCAGCAGCGCTTCGAGATACCGCGGGTTCAGCTCGAGGGCGCGATCGAACTCGCGGAGCGCCTCGTCGGGGCGCTCGAGCATCGAAAAGCAGAGCGCCCGGAGATGATGCACATCGGCGTAGGCGCGACCGGTTCCGGCAAGGTCCTCCAGCGAGAGGAGGGCGCCGTAGTAGTCGCGGTTCGCAAATCGCTCGCGCGCCGCATCGACCGTCGCGCGACCGCTAACGTCCACCCACGACCTCGCGGAAGTAGCTGATCGTCTTGCCGAGTCCCTCGCGCAGGGGAACCTTCGGCTCCCAGCCGAGGACTGCCTTGGCGTTGGTGATGTCGGGCTTGCGCTGCTTGGGATCATCGGCCGGGAGATCGCGATGCACCAGGCTCGACTTGGCACCGGTCAACTCGAGAACCAGCGATGCCAGTTCGAGCATGGTGAATTCGCCGGGGTTGCCGATGTTGGTCGGTTCGACGCGATCGCTCTTGAAGAGACGATAGATCCCCTCGACCAGATCGGAGACGTAGCAGAAGGAGCGGGTCTGCTTGCCGTCGCCGTAAACGGTGAGCGGTTTCCCCTCGATCGCCTGCACCACGAAATTGGAGACGACGCGGCCGTCGTGCGGACGCATCCGCGGACCGTAGGTGTTGAAGATCCGGACGATGCGTGTGTCGACGCCGATGCTGCGATGATACGCCATCGTCATCGCCTCGGCGAAGCGCTTCGCCTCGTCGTACATGCTCCGCTCGCCGATCGAATTCACGTGACCCCAGTACGTCTCCGGCTGCGGATGGACGTTGGGATCGCCGTAGACTTCCGATGTCGAGGCGAGGAGGAACCGCGCACCGCTGGCTTTCGCCAGTTCGAGCGCGCGCCGCGTCCCTTCCGAGCCGACGGCGAGGGTCTCGAGCGGAAATTGCTGGTAGTCGGGCGGACTCGCCGGCGATGCCATGTGGAGGACGCCATCGACCTTGCCGGCGACGGTGAACGGCTCGGTGACGTCGCACTCGCGAAAGTCGTAGTCCGGATTCCCCGCGAGGTGCGCGACGTTCTCCGCACGACCGGTGAGGAAGTTGTCGAGACCGAGGACCTGGTGACCATCGGCGAGAAAACGGTCGGTGAGATGCGAGGCGACGAACCCCGCTCCACCGGTGATGACGACGCGCATTACCCCTCGTCCCGAGCAACGCGAGGGATCGCGCCGCCTTGATGTGATTCCCCCGGAACCGGCCGCCCGATCCCGGCATACCGGAACCCGAGCTTCGTCACCCGCGACGGTTCGTAAAGATTGCGACCGTCCACGATGATAGGAGATTTGAGTGCCTGCTTGATTCGTTCGAAATCCGGCGTGCGGTAGACCAGCCATTCGGTCATCACACAGAGGGCGTCGGCGCCGGCGAGTGCGGCGTACGGATCGGGGGCAAATCGCACCCGGTCGCCCCAGATCCCGCGCGCCACCTGCATCGCCTCGGGATCGTGCGCCTGCACCGTGGCACCGGCGGCGAGCAACGCGTCGACGAGGGTCACCGCCGGGCTTTCGCGCATGTCGTCGGTGCCGGCCTTGAAGGCGAGTCCCCACACGGCGACAGTCTTGCCCGCAACACCGCCGGTGAGCCGATCGAGCTTGGCGAAGACGACCTGCTTCTGCCGATGGTTGACCGCTTCCACCGCATCGAAGAGTTCGACCGGCATCCCGGCGGTGCGCGCCGTGTGCATCAGCGCCTTCACATCCTTCGGGAAGCAGGAACCGCCGTATCCGGGGCCGGGAAAGAGGAACGCCGCTCCGATTCGCGAGTCGCTCGCGATTCCCTTTCGCACCGAAAAGACGTCGGCGCCGACGCGCTCGCAGAGGTCGGCGATCTGGTTCATGAACGAGATGCGCGTTGCCAGCATCGCGTTGGCCGCGTACTTGGTGACTTCGGCGGAGGGAATGTCCATGAAGAGGATCGGCGAGCCGCTGCGAACGAACGGCGAGTAGAGTTCGCGCAGCGCCTCTTCGGCGCGCGGGTCGTCGACGCCGAGGACGACGCGATCGGGCTTCATGAAATCGTCGATGGCAGCCCCCTCCTTGAGAAACTCGGGGTTGCTCGCCACCGCAAAGTCGCCCTTCGTCACCGAGCGGACCGCACCACGAACCTTCTCCGCGGTCCCGACCGGGACGGTCGACTTGGTCACGACCACCTTGAACCGATCGAGATGCTCACCGATCGTCTTCGCGACGTCGAGCACGTGCTGCAGGTCGGCGGAGCCATCTTCGCCCGGCGGCGTGCCGACGGCGATGAAGATCACGTCGCCGTGCCGGATCGCGGCCCCGAGGTCGGTGGTGAATTCGAGGCGTCCGTCGGCGCTGTTCCGTTCGACCAGCGGCTCGAGCCCCGGTTCGTAGATCGGCAGGACGCCGCGCTTGAGCCCCTCGATCTTGGCGGGATCACGATCGGCGCAGACGACGTGATTGCCGGTCTCGGCGAGGCAGGCGCCGGCGACCAGCCCGACGTACCCCGACCCGACGATGGTGACCCGCATCAGGCGAGCTTTGCGATCACGTGGCGCGTGTCCACGATGAGTTTCGCCGTCTTCTTGACCATCGGCCAGTCGATGTTCGAATGATCGGTCACCACGAGGATTGCATCGGCATCGCGGACGGTCTGCTCGGTGAGCGGAACCGACTTGTAGTCGTGACCGCCCTCGGAGAACTTCGCGACGTACGGATCGTGGTACGACACCTTCGCACCGTACTGATGCAGCAGGACGAGGATGTCGAGCGCCGGACTCTCGCGCAGGTCGTCGATGTCCTTCTTGTATGCCACGCCGAGCACCAGCACCTTGGCGCCCTTGATCGCCTTGCTGTGCTCGTTGAGCGTCTCCATCAGCTTGCGCACCCAGAAGAGCGGCATCTCGCTGTTGAGTTCGCCGGCGAGGTCGATGAACCGGGTCTTGTAGTTGAGGCCGCGCATCTTCCACGCGAGGTAGTGCGGGTCGATCGGAATGCAGTGGCCACCGAGTCCGGGACCCGGCAGGAACTTCATGAAGCCGAACGGCTTCGTCGCCGCCGCCTCGATCACTTCCCACACGTCGACGCCGAGCTTGTCGCAGACGATCGCCATCTCGTTGACGAGCCCGATGTTCACGCTGCGGAAGGTGTTCTCCAGCAGCTTGACCAGTTCGGCCGCCTCGGTGGTGCTCACCGGGACGAGGGTGTCGATCGCCGGCGCGTACATCGCGCACGCCACGCGATGGCAGTCCGCGGTGATGCCGCCGACGACCTTCGGCGTGTTCTTGGTGCCGTATTTCGGATTGCCCGGATCGACGCGCTCGGGCGAGAAGGCGAGGAAGAAATCCTCGCCGACCTTGAGGCCGGTGTCTTCGAGCGCGGGGAGCATGATCTCGCGGGTCGTCCCCGGATAGGTGGTGCTTTCGAGGATGATCACCTGGCCGCGGCGCAACGTCGCCTTGATCGCGTCGGTCGCCGCGACGATGAACGAGACGTCGGGATCCTTGTACTTCGACAGCGGCGTCGGCACGCAGATCGAAATCGCGTCAGCTTCGTTCAGCCGCGACGCGTCGGTGGTCGCCTCGAAATGGCCGCTCTTGCGGAGGTCGCCGACGTCCTTGTCGGAGATGTCCTTGATGTGCGACTTGCCGCTGTTGAGCCCGTCGACCACCCTGGGAAGCACGTCATAGCCGAGGACCTTGAATCCGGCTCGGCCGAGTTCCACGGCGAGCGGCAGCCCGACGTAGCCGAGGCCGACAATGCCGAAGGTGATGTCGCGCTTGCCGGCGCGTGCGATCAGGTCGTCTGCGAGTGTCATCCGGCCATCTCCACAGCCATCGGTATACCACCTGCGGCGAGCGACTTGCTGGCCGCTTCGAGAACCCGCACCACGCGAACTCCATCGGAGGCGTCGGTCCGCTCCGGCGCGGCGCCACGAGCGACGCGCACGAAGTGGGCCAGTTCGATCGGCAGCGGCTCGCCGCCCGGGATGCGGGGGATCGAGATATCCCCTTCCCGGAGGGTCAGCGATTCGGCCGCCGAAATGAACGCCTCCTTGCGATCGACACCCTTGTCATAGATCCGCAGCTTCTCGCGCGGCGCCATGTCGTCGAACACCGCCATCTGCTTCGACCCGACCACGGTGAGCTTGCGCTCCTTGTGGGGGTCGAGCCACGAGAGCTGCGCGTGTGCCACCACACCCGACGCAAAGGTCATGATCAGGAAGACCACATCCTCGATCCCGGGCTGCAGGTAGGCATGCCCGTGCGCTGCGACATGGGTCGGCGCTTCGCCGAGGAGGTGCAGCGCGATCGACACGTCGTGCGGACCGAGCGACCAGAGCGCGTTCTCGTCGGGCCGGACCTGCCCGAGATTGACGCGCTGCGAATAGAGATAGTATGGCGTGCCGAGCGAGCCGTCGGTGAGCTTCTTCTGCAGCAGCGCAATGATCGGGTGATGCACCAGGAGATGCCCCACCAGCAGCGGGACCTTCTTCTTCTCCGCGGCTTCGGCCATCGCTTCGGCGTCGCGCACCGACAGGGCAAACGGCTTTTCCACCAGCGCGGGGATCCCGGCCGCAACCGCTTCGAGTGCCAGCGGTGCGTGGGCCGGCGCCGGTGCCGCGATCACCACTGCCTCAACCTGCTTGAACAGCTCCGACGGTTGATCGGTGATCAGCGTGTCGGGGTACTGGGCAGTGAGTTTCGATCGCGTCGACGGGTTCGCGTCGCAGACCGCCGCGAGCTCGACGTCGGCCATCCCCGCCAGAGTCCTGACGTGATTCTTTCCCCAGGCCCCCGCACCGATCACGCCGACTTTCAACCGGCTCACCCGTAGAACTCCCGCACCGCGCTGACCACTTCGTCCTGCTGCGCATCGGTGAGTTCGGGATAGATCGGCAGCGAGATCACTTCCTTCATCGCCTGCTCGGTGACCGGGAGCGATCCCATCGTGTAGCCGAGATCGGCGAAGCACGGTTGCAGATGCAGAGCGGTGGGATAGTAGATCATGCAACCGATGTTGCGGCTCTGCAGGAACGCGCGAAGATCGTCGCGCCGCTCGACGCGAAGGGTGTACTGATGGAAGATGTGCTCGTTCGCCGGATCGGTGACGGGAGTCTTCACGGCGCCGAGCCCCTTGAACGCCTCGGTGTAGCGAGCGGCACGGGCGCGACGCCCGGCGCTCCACGACGCGAGATGCGGCAGCTTGCCGAGGAGGATCGCCGCCTGCAGCGTGTCGAGCCGCGAGTTGAGGCCGACCTCGTCGTGATGGTACTGCTTGGCGCCGCCGTGCAGACGGAGCCGCTTGAGCCGTTCGGCGAGCGCCTGATCCTGCGTGGTGATGATCCCGCCGTCGCCATAGCCGCCGAGGTTCTTGCTCGGGAAGAACGAGAAGGTGCCGACCAGCGGCAATTCACCCGCCATCCGCCAGGTGCCGTCGACCTTGCGCCGGGCGCCGATCGCCTGCGCCGCGTCTTCGATCACTGCGATGTTGTGCCTGGCGGCGAGCGGGAGGATCCGGTCGAAGGCCGCCATCTGACCGTAGAGATCGACGACCACGATCGCCTTGGTGCGCGGCGTGATTGCCGCGGCAATCGCATCGGGATCGATGTTGAATGTCGGGCCGTCGATATCGACGAAGACCGGCTTCCCGCCGCCGTTATGGATCGCGCCTGCGGTGGCGAAGAAGGTGAAGGCGGGTGCGATCACCTCGTCGCCGGGCTCGAGGTTGAGCGCCCGAATCGGGAGGAGGATCGCGTCAGTTCCCGAAGCACATGCAATCGCGTGCGCCGCGTGGGAGAGTTCGGCGATCGCCTTTTCGAGTTCCGCGATTTCGGGACCCATGATGAACTGCTGGCGTTCGATCACGCCCATCATCCGGGCCAGGACATCGTCTTTCACCGTCTGGTACTGCGCCTTCAGATCGAGCATCGGAACCGGCACGACACTACCTCAGCAGGCTGGGGGGTGAATCGGGCAACTGCAAGCCGGGTGTGAACTTAGCGGGGCCATGCATCGGAACCCAGAGGGATACCGGGCCGATCCGGGCGGACCGGCCGGGGCCGGGGTGAGCCGGTACTTCCGGGCATCGCGTAGATCGCGGCGGCACAGTGGGTTGAGGGGCACCCGGGACGATCGGTCCGGGCCCGGAACCTGATGTCACGGGAGGTGTTTGAGGGCCCCGTCGGCTTCGGAGTACTTCCAGCCGCATTCCCGGCAGGTCGCCGCCCCGTTCTGGACCGAGAGCCGGACACCGCACTGGCAGATCCAGCCGACCCGCCGCGCCGGCACCCCGACCATCAGCGCGAAATCGGGGACGTCGCTGGTGACGACCGCCCCGGCACCGATGAACGAGTATTCGCCGAGCGTCGTGCCGCAGACGATCGTCGCGTTGGCGCCGATCGACGTCCCCCGCCGGACCAGCGTCCTGCGGTACTCGTGCTTGCGCGAGACATGGCTGCGTGGGTTCATCACGTTGGTGAAGACGCAGCTTGGTCCGCAGAAGACATCGTCGTCGAGTTCGACGCCTTCATAAATCGAGACGTTGTTCTGGATCTTGACGTTGTTGCCGATGCGCGTCCCCGGCATGACGACGACGTTCTGGCCAAGGTTGCATCGCTCGCCGATCACCGCGCCCGGCATGACGTGCGCGAAGTGCCAGACCTTGGTGCCGTTGCCGATGGTGGCACCGTCGTCAACGTAGGCGGATTCGTGAATGAAGATGTCTGCCATCGATGCTCCAGTGGTGACGAGCCGGACGAGGGGCCCGGCCGGAGAAAGATAGGCGGCAGCGGAAGGGGGGACCTACGGCAGGTGCGACAGGACCCGAAGATGCTCGCGATCGCTTTTCATGAGATCGTCCCGACCCGATGCGTTCAGCGAGCTGTCACGTGGGGCAAGCTCCAGCGCACGCCGATAGGCAGTGATCGCACCGGTCGTGTCGGCGGCTGCGACCAATCCGTCGCCGTAGCTGTCGTACGCATTGGCCGAGGCTGGATTGACGTGAATCACCAGCCGAAACGCAGTCAGCGCCTCCGGTACACGATGCTCACCCAGGAACTGATACCCCAGGTTGTTCATCGCGCCGGGATCGACAACCACCTCGGTCGGCGCGTCCTTCCGGTATCGCTCGACCACCGCCGCCGCCGAGTCGAATCCGCGGGCGGTCGCAATTGCGACAAGCTCCGGTGCCGATGGCGCGGGCGGGATCGCGCGGGCGTACGACACGGCCGCGCCGGGGGCGTCCGACACCGCGGACACGAGGTGCTGCGACGCGGTTGAATCGCCGCGCAGCCTGGCGTCGAGAAAATCCGCCACCATGCGGCACGCCGCGACGTATCCGCGCGCGGCCGTGGTGCGCGTCCAGCCGGCGGTCTGAAACTGCGGGGGAATGGGGGGTTCGTGAAAGACGTCGGAGATCAGCGAATACGAGGTGAATTCACTGTGCCGGATGTGCCGCAACGTGATGAACGAGCGGTCGGAGTGGTACCACAGCTGCAGTGCCTGCAGGTCGAGTACCGTACCCTGCTCTCCCGCCGCCTTGCGAAGATCGAGCATCGACGCCGTCATCTTCTGTGGCGCATAGCTGTAAAAGCCGGTGAGCACATTTGTCGCGCCCTGGAATCCGTACGTGGCATCGAGTCCGATCACCGCCGCAACGTCGCCGTTGCGCATCCCCTCTGCCACCGCGATGACACCGCCCAGGCTGTGACCGACCGCCGCGACTTCTGTGGGCGAGACGGAGCGCTCGGTGCGCAATCGCCCCCAGGCGAATTCCAGGTCCCGTATCACCGCTTCCAGCCCGACAGCATCGCCCACAGCGTCGATCTGGTTTTCATCCACTCCATCCCACGGCACCGTCGCGACGATGTAGCCGCGACTGGCAAGCAACTCCGCAAGGACCGCCTGCGACGTCGATTCGGCATTGAGGCCGGCGACCATGAGGACGACCGGAAATCGCCCCGGCGCCGACACGGCGTTGCGTCGGGCGGCCACGTGTGTTGCGAGAAGGGCCGGGACCTCGGACGGCTGGACCGTCAGCGTCGCGATGATGCTGTCACGTCGGGCAAGTGCGTCGGCGTACGGGCGAAACGCCTGGGGCGCGATGAAGCGGGAGTAGTCGGCAAAAGTCATCGGGTCGCCGCCCGACCGCGCGGGATACCATATGGCCAAGCGGATTGGGCGACCGGTCGAGTCGGGCGAAAACGAACGCGCGTAGCTTCGTGTGACTCTCCATGTGCGCGAATGGTCGACGAGAAACTCGGTACGATACCCGACGACGTACTGACCGGGCTTGAGGCCATCCCACAAGGGAAATGGATTGATCTGCTGCGTCGACGCCGGTTGGGCCAGGACCGGCCGGAAGGCGATCGTCAGCAGAATCGCGATGCAGCTGCCGATAACTCCGTGCAGCCGGAATCGCCGACGTGAATTGAGCGCGTGATCTGCATGTGACGTTCGAATGTTCCGGGGGGATGTCCACACCATGATCGTACGGATCCTCGAGACGGGGCGATGCTGCCACGAGACTCTGGTCTTCGAAACGGAGACGCCACGAGAACTCGGAAGGTTGCACGCGCTGAACGCCTGCGCCGCCGGGGGCCCTCCTTACCGGACACAAACCGCCTTCTGACACCAGCCCTCTCCCGCATTTCCGGCCGGCGCCGCAGACTTCCCTCCGATGCTGAGGCCACACACTTGGCATCCAGTGCAGTGCATGTCGAAGGGCCGTCGGTTGTACCCTGTCGGGTCCGCAGAGCGCGGGTGAGGGGGTATGATCGGCGGTCCGACGTTTAAGTACCATTTCCTGACCAATCGGATCGCGGCGAAGCGCTAGTTTTGTCGCGTGACCCTGCCGAGACCGTCATCCCGCGATTTCCAGCGTCTGATGCGATCTGCGCGGCGCAACGAGATTCTCGTCGCCGGCGCGTTCGCGGTGGCAGTGGCGGTCCTGATCCTCGGCGCCTGGGCAGTCTGGCGCGCCGGAGAACGGCATCGCCGCACCGCCGACGAGGCGCTCCAGGACCAGGCGAGCTACATGGCGGGGATGGTCGCCTCGATTGTCACGGAACAGGGGTGGTTCTCCGCCCGGACGATGCTCCGCGCCTGGGACGAGACGATGCGAGGGCCGGGACCGCTGCCGACCACCGACAGCATCCGCCGCCGCGCCGCCCGCGAAGCGATCGGCCCCGACATGGTCGCCCTCGTCCCCCGGCGATTCTTTGCCGGCGACAACCATGGCTGGCACGGAACCGACGGCCCCGAACTCTCCGATGACGCCGTGCTCTCCGTGGTGCGTCGCAGCAGCATCGACACGCTCCCTGATGACGGCATGTTCCGGATGATGGTGATTCCCCACGGCGCCGACACGTCGCTCGTTTTCCTGATGGCCGCGTGGCCGGTCGCTCCGGGCCTTCGCTGGTACGGCTTTGAAGTCGGACTGACCGAATTCCGCAACAAGATCATCCTGCCGCGCGTGACGAGCCTGGCGTATTCGTTTCGCCATCTCCGCGATTCGCTCCGGCAGCGCCAGCCTGACTCCGACTCACTTCCGCCGGTCGCGATCTCGATCGTGACCGACGACAATCGCCTCCTCTACTCCACGCCGGTGCGACCCCATCCGCCGTGGATCGGATCTCGCAAGTTGACCGGTGGACTGGCGTCGACCGTGACATTGAGCGTGGAGCCGGCGGCGGTGCCGATCCTCATGCAGGGCGGATATCCGTCGAATTCCGCGGCGGCGATCGCGGTCACCTTTGCGCTCGGCGTCCTCCTCCTCGGCGCGGCCGCGACGCTGGCGTGGCGCACCCTTGCCGTCTCGCGGCAACGAGAGGAATTCACGTCGAGCGTATCGCACGAACTGCGCACACCGCTCACCAACATCCAGCTCTTTGCCGAGACGCTGCTGCTGGATCGCGCCCGGACGGTTGACGAGCAACGCGGTGCGCTCGAGACGATCACGCGTGAGACGCGGCGGCTGGTGCACATCGTCGAGAACGTCCTCGCCCTCTCGCGGCTCGGTCGCACGATGACCGTGGTGCGCCGCCCCGAACGGATCGATCAGCTGGTCCGCGATGTCGTCTCGTCGTTCGATCCGCTGCTGCGCAGCCACGACATCTCGGTGGAGGTGGCACTGGACGGCCATGAGACGGCGTCGGTCGACGGCGACGCGGTGCGGCGCATTCTGGTCAATCTGCTCGACAACGCCGTGCGCTATGGCCCGGAGGGACAGACGCTCCGGATCAGCGCGTCGAATCGTGACGGACGACTCGAACTCGCCGTGCAGGACGAGGGCCCCGGGATCCCGACGATCGATCGCGAGCGCATCTGGCAGCCCTTCGAGCGAGGCTCGACCAACGTCAATGGCGGCACCGGAATCGGTCTCGCGGTGGTCAACCAGCTGGTCAAGCTGCACGGCGGAACGGTGCGGATCGATACCGTGACTCCCGGGGCGCGATTTGTCGTGGTTCTTCCCGGCGTCGATACCCGGTCCGGCGCATCCACGCATGGCTGATCCGGGCCGCGCCACGAAAGGAATCTGATGTCACGCCGCATTCTTGTGATCGAAGACAACGCCACGATCGCCGAGGGGATCCGGATGAACCTCGCGGTGGAGGGATATGAGGTCGAAGTCGCCGCCACAGGCGAACGCGGCCTGACGCACGCACGTCGGTGGGATCCGCACCTCGCCATCCTCGACCTGATGCTGCCGGGGATGGATGGATACACCGTGCTGCGTACCCTGCGCGAAGAGGGGCGTGATCTCCCGGTGCTGATCCTCTCCGCGCGCGGCGCCGAGACCGATCGGTTGCGCGGCTTCCGCCTCGGCGCGGATGATTACGTCGTCAAGCCGTTCTCGCTTCCCGAATTGCTGGCGCGCGTGGCCGTGATGCTGCGGCGTCATGCACCGGAAGAGCGGCCGCAGGCCTCGCGGTCGTGGGAGTTCGGCGACGTGAGCGTCGACGCGGGGTCACGGGAGGTGCTGCGGCACGACGCAGTGGTCCTGCTGCGTCCCAAGGAATTCGACCTGCTTCTTGCGCTGCTGCGCCGCGACGGACGCGTCGCGACGCGGGCGGAGCTGCTGGATGAAGTGTGGCGCTACGAGCCCGACGTGGTGTCGCGCACCGTCGACGTGCACATTCTCGAACTGCGCCGCAAACTGGAAAGCGATCCGGCGCAGCCGCGGCACATTCTCACGGTGCGCAAGACGGGGTATCGCCTGGTGCGGGAGCCGCGGGAACTGCCGTAGGGCTACTTCCGCGCCCCGGTGCCGATCACCATCCAATCCTGATCGGCATCTCCCTTCGCAATCCATCGGTCCATCTCGGCGGCAATCGCCGGAAGAACGGCGAGCGGACGCTTTCCTTCCGCCGCTGATTCGATCATCAGCCGCGCATCCTTGCGGGCCATCGCCAAGGTCCAGGAGGGTTGCGACAGGTCGCCGTGGAGCATCCGGTTGGCGCGGCTGTCGAGACCACCGGCGGGGTTGAACCAGTTGAGCAGTTCGGCTGCGTCGTCGCCCGAGATCCCGCCCGCGCGCGCCAGCTCGAACATGTCAGCGATCCCGGCGCTGACGAAGATCAGCACCAGGTTCCCCATCAACTTGAACGACGCCGCGCGGCCGGGCTCGTCGCCGAGATAGATCAGCTTGCCGGTCATCGGTTCGAGGGCACCCTTGACGCGCTCGAAGATGGCGCGGTCACCCGACGCGAGCATCGAGCCGGTGGCGTTGAGCGCATTCGACGGCCCCATGAAGACCGGCGCGTGCTGAAACGCGATTCCGTCCGCGGTGAGACGCGTCGTCCGCGCGGCGGTCGGGACCGGTGCGGTGGTGGTGTGATCGACGATCACGGCGTTCGGTTCGAGTCCGGGACGCAACTGTTCGATGACAGCATCGACCGCGGCGTCATCCGATACGCAGATATGGACAAGCGACGCGCCGCGCACGGCGTCGGCGGGGTTATCGAATTGAATGGCGCCGCTGTCCGCCAGCTCGTGGGCGCGGGCGGCGGTGCGGTTCCAGACGTGCACCGTTTCACCGCGGCGACGAAGGGCACGGACGAATCCGCTGCCGAGAAGGCCGGTGCCGACGAAGGCGATCATCGAAAGCTCCAGAATGGTGAGGAACGGTACCGCGGACCAAGATAGACGGACTGGAAT